>NZ_JBJKEX010000012.1:0-24138 GCF_045505405.1 Hansschlegelia beijingensis
CCCGCTCCGGCTCGGTCCGGCCGGCGGCCTGTTCTCCGAAGACGTTGAAGCCGTCCTCGAATACGAAATCGCTGGCCCAGCCGCGCTGACGCTGGCGGCCCTTCTGCTTGCGGGGCAGGCCGCCAACGCCGGCGCGTCTTCGACGCCGAAGGCCTCGCCGCAGGCGTTCTCGCGGACGGTTCTGGCGATCTCGCCATCGGCCGCCCCGACGAAGAGCGCTGGCCGCCCTGCGGCGAGCACCCCATAGAACTTGCTTGGGATGACCGAGATCTCGAAGGGGGCCAGCAGCGTGACGAGATGGGCGTCCGGCGCCGCCAGGCAATCGCGCAGCAGGTTCTCCGGCTGGAGCGGCTTGAAGACGAAGTTCGCCAGCTTCCGCCGCTCGGCCTCGGCCTGCAGCCATGCCAGGCGGTGGCCGCCGCCCACGATGAGGAAGACGATGTCGTCGCGGTCCTTCAGCCCCTGCGCTGCCGCAAGAAGGCAACCGAAATCGTGCGCCCGGCCGAGATTGCCGCAGTAGCCGAGGACGAACTTGCCCTCGAGCCCCCATTCCCGACGCAGGCGGCTGTCGCGAGCCGCCATCGGCGCCACGCCGTCTCCCTCCGACCAATGCGGTATGACGACGGCACGCCGCCCCGCCGAGCCGCGCAACTGCAGATAGGCGGCCATCCTCTCCATCGGGGCTACGTTGAGCGCGGCGCGGCGCAGCGAGAGGTCTCGCAAGACGAGCGTGAGCCTTCCCGCCACGCCGCCGGCGCGAAGCACGCCGGCGTCGAAGGCGACTTCCGGAAACAGGTCGTTCAGCCAGTTCACCAACGCCGCCCGCTTCAGGACGAGCGGCGCGAGCGCAGAAACGGACATCAGCGGCGGGTCTGTGCAAACGATGCAAACGTCCCCGGCGGCGGCGAGGCGGAGCAGGCGCCAGGCTCCCGCAATATGGAAAACGGCGTAGTCCAGCGCCCGGCCGATCAGCCGCCGGCGGCCAAAGCGGCCGCCGGCGATGCGGGTGACGCGGACGCCCCCGATCGTTTCCGACCGTGGCAGGCAGCGCGAGGGATCGTCATGCAACGCCGCGCTGGCGATCGCCTCAACCTCGAGCCCCTGCGCCGCCAGGCCCGCGGCGAGGCTGGTGGCCATTCGGCTCGTGGCCGACTGGTCGGGGGCGAAGAAGCGATTGACGATGATGACCTTCATGCTCAGCCGCCCCTATGAGATCGCCCTAAAAGGCATCAGCGGTCGGCGGAGTGTTCAAGGACGCCGAGGGGAGGACGGCGGGCGCGCTCCGGTCGCATTGGTGGTAGGGTGGCGGAGCGTCGAGGGCGCTCCTGCTACCGCTTCCGGTCGAGCGCGCGTCAGCGGCTTGGCGTCGGGACGCGCTCTTTTTCGAAGCCCCGCCACTCGTTCGCGATCTCGAGCCAGTCCTGGAAGTCATCCGTGCGAAAGCCGACGGAGCCAGCCTCCGGCGCGGAGCCACGCTGGATGCGGTTCGCGTGCAGTATGGTCTGGCGCAGCTGCGTGCCCCCAGGCGGCGTTGGCTGGAAGTCACGGTCCGTCCACACAAGCTTGAGCCCCGAGGCGACGCCGAAAGGGGTATCCACGAGCCGATTGCGTTCGAAGACAGTCGCGTGGAAGTCGCCGCCTGGCGTGTCCCAGGTGTCGAACGCGAGGCCGATATGGCTCATCCCGGCGATCTCGTTGTTCCGGAAGACGTTGCCGACGCCGCCCGCGACCTTGGGATCGGACGGATAGCCGAAGATGAGGCCGGTGTAGATGCCGTTGGACCCGTCCCGGATTCGGTTGCGCTCGATCAGCGCGAAGAACGGCGCAGACACGCTGTCGTCCGGCGTCCCGGAGGTCGCGGCGACCATCACACCGTGGCGCATGCGCGCGATGTCATTCGCCGCCACGACCATGTCGAAGCAGAGGCCGAAAATCAGTACGGCCGTGGAGTCGGAATCGTGCTGCGAGTGCGTCGGCCGGCCCTGGAAGCGGTTGTGATCCACGACCGCGCGCTCGGCGACATGGGCGACGTAGAACAGGCTCTTGGAAGGGTCCGGAAGCACGTCCCATGGTCGGTCCAGCTTCAGCGCGCCCCCTTCGCGGGCGACGATCCTCCGCCGCTGCCCGACCCCCGGCCCTCCCGCGACGATCAGCGTCTTGCCGACGGCGTCCTCGGGCAATTCGCCCATGAACGAAGCCTCGGTCGGCCTTACCCTCGAGGCGCCACCCTGCAGTCGCACCGAACCGAACTCGAAGAGGATCTGCTCCCCCTTGTTGCAGTCGACGGCCGCGCAGTCGCGGGGCGCGGCGTTCACCGTCTCATTGTCGCGGAAGTACATGTCCCGGCTGCCGCCGAGATGCGGCTGCGCCACGAACAGCCTTCCCATGCCGTGCCCGTCCGGCTTGTTCTCGTCGGCATTGACGAGCCGGTTTCCGATCATCGCGATCCCGCGGCCGGACCAGACTGCGAGCGCTGCCTCGCCGTCATTCGTCATGCGGAAGGTTGTGTCCGTCGCGAACAGCTGCGACGCCGCCGGCAGAAAGCTTCCCGCCCCGATGATCTCTGATTCCGCTATCCTGATCTCCGTTCCAGCCAGCTTCAGAGTCATCGCGCCCCAGGAGGACAGCCGGACATGGGAGAAGCTGAGCCGCTCGCCGGTTAGAACCACCAGCGCTCTGTCCTGCCCGGCTATCCGTCCGTCGGCCTCGACTGCGAGGCGTTCAAGGGCGACGTCCGAACGGTCGCCGATCCCATAGAGAAAGCCGGGCGCGGTGAGCGGCGCGATCAGACGGAGCACGCTCCTGTCAGCGCCGTCGCCTAACCAGCGGACGCCTGGAGGCGCCACGAAGGGCCTGCGTGAAGCGTAGACCCCTGACGGAAAGTAAACGGTCGCCGGGGCTCTCGCGGCCGCAGCCGCGACCGCCTCCTCGATCGCAGGCCCGTCGTCCCGCACGCCGTCGCCGAACGCGCCGAACCGCCTCACGTCGAAGACGGCCGCCCCGAAGGCGGGCGGCGCGTATCCCAGCGTGAGGCGGAGCGGCCCGCTCCAGCCGAATCCGCCGCCGGCCCCGTTGTGCACCCACAATGCGTAGTCGCCCGCAGGCCGCGACGGCGCGTCGAGCTCGATCCGGTAGGCGTCCGCGCCGCGGATCGGCAGCCACTCACCTGCCCTGCCGGGGCCCGTGAGGTAGACATGCGGGTCTTCCGACCCTCCTCCGAGGTTTCGGCCGTAGATAGCGAACCGCTGTCCTGAGGCGACGCGCGACGGCCCTGCCCACCAAGCCTCTGTCTGATTGACCGCGAAAGGAGCCCCCCGGCGCCCGTCCGTCTTGGGCCAGATCAGATAAACGGACGGCGCGGGCAGAGTTGCGGGCAGCATGATCGCGGCTGTGCTGTCGCTGATCCGTAGAGGGGCGACGGAGGTCGCCACGGCGTCGCCGGCGTTCGACTGACCGAACACCTCGAACGATGTGCGGCCCGGGGTGAACGCGCCTGCGAGCGTCACGATCTCGCCCGGAGCGGCCGAGCGGAGGCCTTCCCCGATCGCTCCTCCCGCTGAGTCCGTAGCGACCATCGGCGGATCATAGTGGCGAGCGTCGGGAGGCAGAATGTCCGCCCCGGCCGAATCCTTCGGCGGCTCATGCGCCGCCGCGCCGCGAGCTTCTGCGACGGCGCGGCTCGCACCGAACGCGACGTCGCGGCGCACGGCGTCTGATCTGTGCAACGCTGGGAGGGTCAGCAGCGCTCCGATCGCGCAGACCAAAATGAGGGTGGCTCGCGATGCGATCATGTGCCCCTATCGGCTCCGGCGCTCGCTCGCCGGAACCCACGGCAAGGTTGTCATCCTCGGCCCGGCCAGAGGGGATGGGCAGCTCGAGCGCTTAGCTTAGGGCGGGTCCGATCCGGCGTCTTTCCCCCCGATGTTGGTATCCTTGGCATGGGCTTACCTCCAATTCGGAAGACGCGGCCCAGCGGCGCGCCGCTATCCTCTTCGTGCGACGCCCGAACCCCGACGCCAGGACCCTTCGGACGTCGCGTCCCGCGGGCCCGCCGCCGCAGCCACGACCCCCAACGCGGCGCGGGCCCGTCTTCCGTTTCAAGCTCGGCGGATCGACATGGCTCCCTCCCCCGTCCACGCAAGATCGGACTGCGATCGTCAGTCCCGTTCAACGCAGGCGTTGGCCAGCGACACGGTCCGGGGGCCGCTATGACCGGTTACGTCGTCCGTTGGGTCCCGACGGGCCCGGAGATCGCCGTTGGCGTGCGCTCGCTGGATGAGGCGATGGCCATGGCGGAGGAACTGCAAGCGATCGGCCGGTGCGGTCAGGTCAGGGTGGAGCAGATCGTCGCCACGACGACGATAGCCCCGGCGCCCGCCTTGGGAGCTGCGCCGCGCCTCCTCGCAGCTGGCGGCCAGACCCAGGAGAGCCCAAGATGAACATCTATCCTGTCATCCTCTGCGGCGGCTCTGGAACGCGGCTGTGGCCGCTGTCGCGCGGCGACGCTCCCAAGCAGTTCGTCCACCTTTTCGGCGAAGACGAGCCGACGCTCTTCGAAAGCACGATCGCGAGGCTCCGCGTCGAGGACGGCTTCCAGCGACCCGTGATCGTGTCCAGCGAAGACTATCGATTCAGGGTGCTTGAAGGGCTCGAGAACGCCGACGTGGTCCCCGAGGTGGTCCTGCTGGAGCCGTGCGCCCGCAACACCGCAGCCGCCATCGCGGCGGCCGCCGCCGTACTCTCAAGGATCGATCCCACCGCCATCATGGCCGTGATGCCCTCCGATCACATCGTGCGCGAGATCGGCGCGCTCGCCGAGTCGGTGCGGGCCGCCGCAGTCGCGGCCGCGGCCGGTCGCATCGTCATGATCGGCATCCGGCCGTCCGAGCCGCACACGGGCTATGGTTATGTGAAGCCCGGCGCCGTGCTTTCCTGCGCCGGCGCGGCCCGCGAAGCGGTTGAATTCGTCGAGAAGCCGAAGCTGGAGCTCGCGCGGCAGTTTCTGGCTTCAGGCGAGCATCTTTGGAACGGCGGCTTCTTTATCATGCAGGCCTCCGTCTACCTCCAGGAACTGGCTCGCCTCGAACCGGCGACCCACGAAGGCGTCCTCGCCGCGGTCCGGGAGGCACGCGAGGATCTGGGCTTCTACCGGCTGGAGCGGGCGGCGTTCGAACGCTGCCCGTCGGTGTCGATCGACTGCGCGATCATGGGCCGGACGCCGCTCGCGGCGGTGGTGGAGGCGGAGCTTGGCTGGAGCGACGTCGGCTCGTGGTCGTCGGTCGCCGGCGCCGGCGCTCCCGACAAAGATGGAAATGTGGTCATGGGCGACGCCCTGCTGGCCGCAACGGTGAACTCCCTCGTCCACACCGACGACCGGCTGGTGGCGACGCTCGGGCTCGACAACGTCATGGTGATCAGCTCCGGCGACGCCGTGCTGGTGGCCGATCGGTCCTGCGCGCAGGATGTCGGGGGGGTGGTCGCGCTGCTCAAACAGAGGCAGCGGCCCGAGGCCTATGTCCACCTGCGCCAGCACCGACCCTGGGGTTTCTTCCAGGGTCTGGCGAACGGCAACCGCTTCCAGGTGAAGGTCCTGCACGTCAAGCCGGGGGGCAAGCTGTCGCTCCAGATGCACCATCATCGATCCGAGCACTGGGTGGTGGTGCGCGGCACGGCCCGGATCACCGTCGGCACGGAACCGCGTTATCTGCGGGAAGGCGAGTCCGCCTACATCGGCGCGACCGAGTGGCACCGGCTTGAGAATCCAGGAACGGAGCCGCTCGACGTGATCGAAGTGCAGATCGGGTCCTATCTCGGAGAAGACGACATCGTTCGCAGCAGCGACGTCTATAATCGACAGTCATTCGAGAAGCCGGCTCCGTTCGCCGCCGCTCGCGGAGCTCGGAGGAAGCCCTCCGGCGAGACCGCCACGGCGGCCCGGCGTTCCGCGCCTTAGCGGCCGCCGCGCCGGCTCTGAATGTCCAAAGGGCAGGAAGAATGTTCCCGACGCCGGTGCCCCGCCTTACCCCCAACAGCTACGCCTATGAGCGCACGCCGCTCATCAAGCCGACCGGCTTTCGCGAGTATGACGCACGGTGGCTGTTCGGCGAGGAGCTCAATCTCATGGGCATGCAGGCCCTCGGGATGGGGATTGCCACTTATGCGCGGGAAACCGGCGCACCGACGACGATCGTGACCGGCCATGACTACCGAAGCTACTCCGGCTCGCTGAAGCTCGCCTTGGTGAGCGGCCTGCTCGCCGGCGGCATGAAGGTGCTCGACATCGGTCTCTGCATCTCGCCAATGGCATATTTCGCTCAGTTCGAGCTCGACGCCGCCTGCGTCGCGATGGTGACCGCTTCGCACAACGACAACGGCTGGACGGGCGTGAAGATCGGCGTGGAGCGGCCCGTCACGCTCGAGCCGGCCCAGATGGCGCGGCTGAAGGAGATCGTGCTGTCGAGCGCCTTCGCGCTTCCGGGCGGCGGGTCCTATCACTACGTCCATGATCTGCCCGAGCGCTATCTGACGCGGTTGCTGGATCGGCCGCAGCTTGCACGGCGGCTGAAGGTGGTCGCCGCCTGCGGCAACGGCACGGCCGGCGCCTTCGCGCCGCGGGCGCTGGAAGCGCTCGGCTGCGAAGTCGTTCCGCTCGACTGCGATCTCGACTTCACCTTCCCCCGGCACAATCCGAATCCCGAAGACATGAAGATGCTCCACGCGATCCGGGACGCGGTGCTGGAGAGCGGCGCCGACATCGGCTTCGGCTTCGACGGAGACGGCGATCGATGCGGAGTCGTGGACAATGAAGGAGTCGAGATCTTCGCCGACAAAATCGGCGTATTGCTCGCGCGCCAGCTGTCGGCGGTTCACCCGAGCGCTCTTTTCATTGCAGACGTGAAATCGACGAGTCTCTACGCGACCGATCCGGTCCTGAAAGCGAACGGCGCACGCGTGGAGTACTGGAAAACGGGCCACTCCTACATGAAGCGGCGGGTCGCGGAGCGCAGGGCGCTCGCGGGCTTCGAGAAGTCTGGCCACTACTTCTTCAGTCAGCCGCTTGGGCTCGGCTATGACGACGGCCTGCTCTCCGCCTTCGCGGTCTGTGACGTGTTAGAGGCGAACCCGCAGTGCTCGCTGGCGGAGCTGCGACGCCAATTGCCGACGACGTGGAGCACGCCTACGATGTCGGCGCGCTGCGCGGACGAAGAGAAGTACGGGGTCGTCGAGCGCACGCTCGCCGAGTTCAAGCGCATGATGACTGCCCAAGAGGCGATCGCCGGGGAGACCATCCGGGACATCGTCACCGTCAACGGAGCGCGGGTGATCACCTCGGACGGCACCTGGGGCCTGGTGCGCGCCTCCTCCAATATGCCGGAGCTGGTCGTTGTGATCGAGAGTCCGGTGTCGGAAGAGCGGATGCACGCGATGTTTACGGCCGTCGACGGCGTGCTCCGACGTGACAAAGCGGTAGGATCATACAACCAGGCGATTTAGCGGCCAGGTCCTGAACCCATAAAGGTTGCCGGCCCGGTGCTCCGCGAAGCACTCCGGGAGCATCTTCGCCCGCTTCGGCAAGCGCACCGGAAACGTTCGCTCAGCCATCCGTCCTCGGGTCAGCCAAGGGGTTCAGAGCTTGAGCCATGACCTAGGCCGAATGGCGCAAGGCCGGTCCGCTTGGATGCAATCCCGCATGCGGCTAGGCTCCGCGAGTTCGGCGCCCGTCCTAGACGGGAGAATCGGAAACGCGGTGGAATTCCGTGGCGCGCCCAGCGCTGTGATGGGGACTGGACGGCGATACGCCACTGGCCGCAGGGCTGGGAAGGCGCCGTTCCGGGATGAGCCAGAGCCAGAAGGCCGACCGGACGCATTTGCCAGAACCGCGCGGACGGCGGGACCGGCGTTGCTTTCGCATGGAGCGAAACGATGTCGCCTGTCCCGAAGCAGGGCCTGCAGATTCCGGGCGAAGATCCTGTTCCGGCTGGCTCTTTCGACGACGCTGAGCGGGCCGCGGTGTACCGGGCCATCGAGACCCGGCGCGACGTGCGCGACGAGTTCCTCCCTCGTCCGATCCCGGACGACGTCCTGCGCCGCCTGCTGCGTGCGGCCCATCACGCCCCTTCGGTGGGCCTGATGCAGCCCTGGAACTTCATCCTGGTCCGCAGCCCCGAGACCCGGGCGCGTGTCCGCGACGCCTTCGCGCGCTGCAACGCCGAAGCAGCCGAGATGTTCGAGGGACAGCGCGGCGCGCACTACCGAGCCCTCAAGCTCGAGGGCATTCTCAAGGCGCCGCTCAATATCTGCGTCACCTGCGACCGCACGCGCGGGGGCCCTGTCGTGCTCGGCCGCACCCATCAGCGCGACACCGATCTCTACAGCGCCGTCTGCGCGGTCCAGAACCTCTGGCTGGCGGCGCGCGCCGAAGGCATCGGGGTGGGCTGGGTCAGCATTTTCGACCCCGACGACCTTCGTCCGATCCTCGGCGTGCCGCAGGAGACGGTCATCGTCGCCTATCTTTGCGTCGGCTATGTCGACCGGCTGTTCGATCGGCCGGAACTCGAAGCCCGTCGCTGGGCGCAGCGGCTCCCGCTCGAAGACCTGGTTTTCGAGGAGAGTTGGGGCGAGCCGAGCCCGGTTCTGGCGGGCTCAAGCGGCGCGCCCTGAGGGCGCCGCCAATTTCCGCGGCATGCCGCTTCTTTAGGCTGCAGCTTCCCGGCAGGGTCGTTCTATCATCGCCGCACTGAGTTGGCGGCTAGGGTTCCGCGTCTGAATCAAGACGGCTGGTCCGAGAGCTGCCGCCTTGCCGGGAGACATCCGGCAGGGACACGGCGGGGCAAAATCCCGGGAGACCTCAAGGGCCTGGAACAGGCGCCGCGATGGTCCGCGCCGACTTCCGAGGTCTGACGACCTTTCGGAAGCGGAGCTCAGTTATGCCAAGCGACCCCACCCAAGAAAAGTCCGCCCTCATCGCGGAGCGGCGCCGGAGCTATGAGAGGCTCAAGGCCGAGGGCCAGACGACCGCGCCGAGGACGCTGCCGCCTCTGACGCCACGCGACGCTGCGCCGATCGAACCGTCCGCTGCGCGCGAGCGCATCACTGTTCCGGGCGGCTGGTACTGGGCGGAGACCGTCATGCGCGGCGAAGCGCTGCGCGTGCTCAACGTCTCCGGTTCGCCCGGCGTGTCGCTGTTCTTCTGGAACGCGGCCGATCCGTCCGAGCGCTACAACAGCGCCGACACGATCAAGATCCAATGGACCACGGAGCTGCGGAAGGGGCGCGTGCTGTTCTCCGACATGGGGCGCGCGCTGATGTCGATCGTCGAGGACAGCTGCGGCGCCCATGACGCCGTCGTCGGAGGCTCGACGCCCGCCTCGAACCTCAGGAAGCACGGAGACGCCAGCCTGCGGTCGACGCGCGAGAACATGATCCTCGCGGCCTCGAAGTTCGGCCTCGGCCCGCGTGACGTGTCGCCCGTGCTCACGCTCTTCGCGCCGGTCGTCCATGACGAGAGCGGGCGCGTCGCCTTCCGGCCCGGGGTCGTCCAGCCAGGGGACTTCATCGATCTGCGGGCGGAGGTCGACCTGCTGGTCGCCGTGTCGAACTGCCCTCACCCGCTCGCGCCCGCCGCGGGGCATGAGCCCGGCGAAATAGAGCTGATCGTGCACCGGCTTCCCGAAGTCGGTCCCGACGATCTGTGCCGGACCGCGACCGCCGAGGCCGCGCGCGGCTTCGAGAACACCGACCGCTATCTGCGCGCCCGCTGAGGAGAGCCAGCATGCAGCCGACCTCACTCTCCGGGCGCGCCTCCCCCTTCATCGCCTCGCCCGCCGCCCTCGATCCCACACAGGCGATCTACGACTTCACGATTCCGGCCAACCGGCCTTGGTCGGGGCTCGTCGAGAAGGGACAGATCCTGCGGATCGTCGACCTGCAGGGCTGTCAGGCCGTCGACACGCTCTTCTACAACGCGCACGACCATGGGGAGCGCTACAGCGCGCAGGACACCATCCTGGATCAGGGCGCGTCATACGTCTCGGCCGGAACACGCCTGATCTCGAACCAGGGCGGCATTCTTGGCGTGGTGATCGCGGACTCCTGCGGCCGGCACGACACGTCCGCCGGCGCCTGCTCCTGCGAGGCCAACACCGTCCGGTTCGGCCACCAGACGCGCTTCATGCACGCCTGCCGCGAGAACTTCGTCATCGAGGTCTCGAAGCACGGCATGACCAAGCGCGATGTCGTGCCCAACATCAACTTCTTCATGAACGTCCCGATCGAACCTACTGGCGCGCTTGCGATTGTCGACGGAGTATCGGCGCCGGGCGACTACGTGGACGTGCTCGCCACGATGGACCTGCTCTGCGTGATCTCGAACTGCCCGCAGATCAACAACCCCTGCAACGGCTTCGACCCGTCGCCGGTGCAGGTGCTGATCTTCGATCCCTCGAGCGCCTGACGCCTCTCCCGGGTTCAGCCTCGACCGCGGCTTCGCGGCGGACGCCGCTCCTCGGCAGAGGACGGCCCGCCACCGGCCCCGTGCGCCTCTCCCCGCTCATCGGAACCGCCCGCCAATGTTCAGCAAGGTCCTGATCGCGAACCGAGGCGAGATCGCCGGCCGGATCGTCAGAACGCTCCGCAAGCTCGGGATCGCCTCCGTCGCTGTCTATTCGGATGCGGACCGGTTCACGCGCCCTGTGCTGGAGGCGGACGAAGCGGTGCGGGTCGGGCCCGCCCCGGCGCGCGAAAGCTATCTCGACATCGACGCCATCATCGAAGCCTGTCTGCGCACAGGCGCGGAGGCCGTTCACCCCGGCTATGGCTTCCTGTCCGAGAACGCCGGATTCGCCGAACGCCTCGCCGCCAACGGGATCGCGTTCATCGGGCCGCGGCCGGAGCATCTGCGCGGCTTCGGGCTGAAGCACACGGCCCGCGAGATTGCGGAGCGCGCCGGCGTTCCCCTGCTGGCGGGCTCGGGGCTGCTCGGATCGGCCCATGATGCGATCGCCGCAGCCGAGGCGATCGGCTTTCCGGTGATGCTGAAGTCGACCGCAGGCGGCGGGGGCATCGGCATGCAGCTTTGCCAGGACGCTGCGGAGCTGCGCCAACGCTTTGACGCCGTGCAGCGAATGGCCGGCGCCAGCTTCGGCGACGCGCGGGTCTATCTCGAGCGCTTCGTGGCGACCGCCCGGCATGTCGAGGTGCAGATCTTCGGTGACGGGCGAGGCCGTGTGGTGGCGCTCGGCGAGCGCGACTGCTCGCTCCAGCGGCGCAACCAGAAGGTCGTCGAGGAGACCCCCGCGCCGAACATCCCCGAGGCGGTGCGCTCGCGGCTCCACGCGGCGGCGGTCGCGCTCGGCGAGGCCGTCGCCTACGAGTCCGCCGGAACCGTCGAGTTCATTTACGACGTGGCCCGGGAGGACTTTTCCTTCCTCGAGGTCAACACGCGGCTCCAGGTCGAGCACCCGGTCACGGAGGCGGTGTTCGGCGTCGACCTGGTCGAGTGGATGGTGAAGCAGGCGGCCGGCGAACTCACCCTGCCCGCGCAGGAAGAGCTCGTCGCGAACGGCGCGGCGTTCGAGGCGCGGATCTACGCCGAGACCCCGCAGGCCGACTTCCGGCCATCCACCGGCTTGCTGACCAAGGTCGCCTTTCCCGACGACGTGCGGGTCGACGGCTGGGTCGAGACCGGGGCCGAGGTGACGCCCTGGTACGATCCGATGCTCGCCAAGGTGATCGTTCACGGCGAGGATCGGGCGGCGGCTCTCGCGAAGCTGGCCGCGGCTTTGAGCGACACCACTCTCCTCGGGATCGAAACCAACCTCGACTATCTGCGCGCGGTCGCAGCGTCCGAGCTGTTGCGCTCGGGCGAGGTCTCGACGGCCGCGTTGAGGACGTTCCCGTTCACGCCGCGCGCCATCGAGGTGCTGGCGCCGGGCGCGCAGACCAGCGTGCAGGATTGGCCGGGGCGGCTCGGGCTCTGGGATGTCGGCGTCCCGCCCTCGGGGCCGATGGACGACCGCTCGTTCCGCCTCGCCAACAAGCTGGTCGGGAACCCCGAAGGCGCGCCCGGCCTCGAATGCGCAGTCAGCGGCCCGACCCTGAAGTTCCACCGCGAGGCCATCGTGGCGCTCGCCGGCGCCGACATGCAGGCGACGCTCGACGGCGCGCCTGCGCCACGTTTCGCACCATTTCCGGCGCCGGCCGGATCGACGCTCGCGCTCGGCCGTGTGTCCGGTCCCGGTCAGCGCGGCTATCTCGCGGTGCGCGGCGGGATCGAGGCGGCGGAAGCCTTCGGCTCCAGGTCGACCTTCATGCTCGGCCGCTTCGGCGGCCATGCGCAGGGCGCCCTCAAGGCCGGCGACATGCTGAAGATCGACGCGGTTCCGCCGGAAGGCGAGCCGCGCGCCGCGCGCGCCGACGAGCGGCCCGAGCTGACGAGCGACTGGACCATCGGCGTCAGGTCAGGCCCGCACGGCGCCCCGGACTTCTTCCAGGACGCCGACATCGTCGACCTCTTCGGCGCGACCTACGAGGTGCACTTCAACAGCGACCGCACCGGGGTCCGGCTGATCGGCCCGCAACCGCGCTGGGCGAGGCCGGACGGCGGCGAGGCCGGGCTGCATCCGTCGAACATCCACGACAACGCCTATGCGGTGGGCTCTCTCGATTTCACCGGAGACATGCCGATCATCCTCGGCCCCGACGGGCCGAGCCTCGGCGGCTTTGTCTGCCCCGTCGTGATCGCGCGCGACGAGTTGTGGAAGGCGGGGCAACTGAGGCCGGGCGACCGGGTGCGGTTCACGACGCACGGCCTCGCCTCCCCTTCGATCCGCCGAGCAGGCGACATCCCGAGCCCGATCCTCGGCATGAGCCAGGACGGGCCGACCCGCGTCGTCTATCGCCGGGCCGGCGACGACAATCTGCTCCTCGAATACGGGCCGATGGCGCTCGACGTCGCGCTCCGGATGCGGGTCCATGTCCTGGCCGAGGCGCTCGCCGCCGAGAAGATGCCGGGGATCGTCGATCTCACCCCCGGCATCCGGTCCCTGCAGGTGCATTTCGACAGCGCCACATTGTCCGTCGAGCGTCTCCTCGACGCGCTGACGCGCATCGAGAGGGATCTGCCTGCGCCTGAAGAAGCGACCGTGCCAAGCAGCACGGTCTGGCTGCCGCTCTCGTGGAACGACCCGCAGATCCGGCTTGCGATGCGCAAATATCAGGAGCTTGTGCGCCCCGACGCGCCCTGGTGCCCGGATAACATCGAGTTCATCCGCCGCATCAACGGGCTCGGCGCGATCGAGGACGTGCGCCGCATCGTGTTCGACGCGGAGTACCTCGTGCTCGGCCTCGGCGACGTCTATCTCGGCGCGCCTGTCGCGACGCCCGTCGACCCCCGCCACAGGCTGGTGACCACCAAATACAATCCGGCCCGCACCTGGACGCCGGAGAACGCCGTCGGCATCGGCGGCGCCTACCTGTGCGTCTACGGGATGGAGGGGCCGGGCGGCTACCAGCTGTTCGGCCGCACGATCCAGATGTGGAACAGCTGGCGCGTGACCAGGGCCTTCCAGCCGGGGCGCCCCTACCTGCTGCGCTTCTTCGACCGCGTGCGGTTCTTCCCCGTGGACGAGCAGGAGCTGCTGGAGATGCGGGAGGCCTTTCCGCATGGCCGCTACGACGTGCGGATCGAAGACAGCCCTTTCTCGTACCGCGACTACGCCCGGTTCCTGTCCGAGAACGCTGAGAGCATAGACGCCTTCCAGAGCAGCCGGCAGGCCGCCTTCGAGACGGAGCGCGCCGACTGGAAGGCGCGTGGCCTCGACAGCTTCGTCAGCGACGCAGGGACAGCGCCATCCGGGAGCGACGAGGCGGTTCCGGAGGGCTGCACGGCGGCCCCCAGTCATATGACCGGAAACGTCTGGAAGCTGCTCGTGGCGGAAGGCGACGAGGTGGCCGAAGGTCAGCCGATCGTGGTCGTGGAGGCCATGAAGATGGAGATGGAGATCTCCGCCCCGGTCGCCGGCAGGATCGTAAGCCTGCGCGCCCAGCAGGGGCGGACCGTGCGCGCCGGCGACGTGGTGGCGGTGATCGCAGGCGCGTAGCAGCGGGAAGCGATCGAGCCGCCGGCCGCCGTCTTGCGAACGAAAAAAGGCGGGCCCGAGGGCCCGCCTTTTCCGTACGCAGTACCTGAACTTGTCGGCGCGTCAGCGCTTGGAGAACTGGAAGCTCCGGCGCGCCTTGGCGCGGCCGTACTTCTTGCGCTCCACCACGCGGCTGTCGCGGGTGAGGAAGCCGCCCTTCTTGAGGACGCCGCGCAGCTCCGGCTCGAAGTAGGTCAGCGCCTTCGACAGGCCGTGACGCACCGCGCCGGCCTGGCCCGAAAGCCCGCCGCCAGCGACCGTGACGGTGATGTCGTACTGACCCTTGCGGTTCGCGACGTTGAGCGGCTGCTCGAGGATCATGCGCAGCACGGGGCGCGCGAAGTAGACCTCGATCGAGCGCTTGTTCACCGTCACCTTGCCGGAGCCGGGACGGATCCAGACGCGGGCGACCGCGTCCTTGCGCTTGCCGGTGGCGTAGGCGCGGCCGAACTGGTCGACCTTCTTGACGTATTTCGGGGCGTCCGGCTGGCCGCCGTTGAGGGCGCCGCCGAGTTCGCCGAGGGACTGGATGTTCTCGGCCATGATCAAGCGCTCCGCACGTTCTTGCGATTGAGGCCGCCAATGTCGAGCGCGACCGGTTGCTGGGCCTCATGGGGGTGGCTCTCGCCGGCGTAGACCCGCAGGTTGCCGAGCTGCTTGCGGCCGAGCGGGCCGCGCGGAAGCATGCGCTCCACGGCCTTCTCGATCACCCGCTCGGGGAAGCGCCCGTCGAGGATCTGGTGCGCCTTGCGCTCCTTGATGCCGCCCGGATAGCCGGTGTGCCAGAAGTACGACTTGTCCTCGCGCTTCTTGCCCGTGAACGCGACCTGGGCCGCGTTAATCACGATGACATTGTCGCCGTCGTCGACGTGCGGCGTGAAGGACGGCTTGTGCTTGCCGCGGAGACGAAGCGCGATGAGCGAAGCCAGGCGGCCCACGACCAGGCCCTTGGCGTCGATCACCACCCACTTCTTCTCGACGTCGGCCGGTTTGGCCACGAAAGAGCGGGCCGGCTGGGGTCGCATGAGAGAAGCCTCGGATTGGGAAACGAGAACGCGCAGGAGAGCCCTGCGCGACAGGTGGAGTTAATAGACGAGCACCCTGCCGAAATCAACGACGCAGTGCCCGCAAAACATGAGCAAAATCAGATGTTTATAAAAAGGGTAGTTTATTACCCCTCATCTAAACGTCGGTTTCGGGACGGGAACTCCCTGGATCCTGCCGCGCCTCCCGGGGACTCGGCTCGTCCGATCGAGCGCCGGGCGGGATCGAATATGTCGCGACGACATGCGCGACGGCTTCGCCGACGTCCTGAAACAGCGTCGCCTCTGCGACCGCGAGGCTCCGGCCGATCTTCATGTAGCGGCATTCCGCGAGCAGATCCCGCGGCTCGGGCTTCCGGAAGAAGTTGATCGTCAGGTTGGTCGTGACGGCGAGCTTCACGGGGCCGATCGCCCCGAGCAGCGCGACGTAGAGAGCGACGTCCGCGAGCGCCATCATGGACGGCCCCGACAAGGTGCCGCCGGGCCTCAGGTGACGCTCATGGAACAGGAGGCGGAGCCGGGCGAAGCCATGTCCGACGTCCTCGACCACATAGGTCCGCCCGCCATAGGCCGTCTGCGGAAATTCGGTTTGAAGAAAGGCTTCGGCCTCTTCCACGGTCATGAGCGGCGCGCGATCGGTGGCGGGGCGTGGCATTTCCGTCATGGTCGCGTCCATTTTCACGGGCCATAGTTCGATTCGAAGAAGCGCCTGAGTCTCGGGCGGGATCGCGGCGCGAATGGCGATGAAGCCACGACCGCCGTCCTGCGCAAGCTTCGAGGCGCCACGCGTCTCCCGGAGGACGTCAATGCTGATCGCCGACCGCCCCCTGCGCTCGTTCCTGCTCGCCGCCGTGGCGGCGTTCGCGCTTGCGACGCCCGTTGTCGCGCAGGAGACGACCCAGAACCCGGCCGCCGGGGCGGCGCAGCCACAGGGCGAAGCGCCCGCCGACGCCGAGCCGAAGCAGGTTCCGCTCACGCCGAAGCTCGTCGAGGCCTTCATTTCGGCCTGGCCGGAGTTCGAAGCGCTGCGCGAGAAGCTGGCCGCGAACGATCCTGCCGATAAGTCTCAGGCGAAGACTCCTGACAATCAGCCCGAAAGCGACGAGGCCGAGGTCGGCGAAGCGGAGGACCCGGTCGGCGCTCTGGCGGGCTACCTCGACAAGCCGGAGGCCAAGGCGCAGATCGACGCCATCCTGAAGAAGTATGAGTTCGCGACCTACGCGGACTGGGCGAATGTCGCGCAGTCGGTGCTCCTGGCTTTCGGCGCGAGCGACCCCGAGGGCAACGAGACCGACCTCGCCGGCGAGAAGAAGAAGGTGCAGAGCGAGATCGAGAACGACGCGGCTCTCTCAGAGGACGAGAAGAAGGCCGCGCTGAAGGACCTCGACGAACAGTTCTCCGCGCTCGAGAGCTTCCAGCCGCTGCCGGGCAACGTCGACGTCGTGAAGCCCTACCTCGACAAGATCAAGGCGCTGTTCGGCGACGAGGAAGACAACTGACCGCCGACACGGCCTCGGGACGCGGAGCCGGCGGCGGCGCGCCGCACGATCGGTATCCGGACGCGCTGCTCCGCTCCATCCTGCAGACCGTGCGCACCATCGCGGTCGTTGGCGCCAGTCCGAACCCGACGCGACCCAGCAACGGGGTTGCGGGTTTCCTGAGACGGCGCGGCTACCGGGTGTTCTGCGTGAATCCCGGGCATGCCGGCGCAACAGTGGCGGGCTCGCCCTGCGTGGCTCGGCTCGCCGACGTGCCGGAGCCGATCGACATGGTCGACGTCTTCCGCTCGCTCGAGCACATCGGCGCCGTGGTCGACGAGGCGCTGGCGCTCGAGCCGCTCCCGAAGGTGATATGGACCCAGCTCGGCCTGCGCGATGAGGCTGCGGCGAGCCGCGCCGAGGCGCGGGGGATAACGGTCATCATGGACCGCTGCCCCGCCATAGAGGTTCCGCGGCTCGGCCTCTGAGGGCTTATGCCGGCTGCGCGACCGGACCGGGAGCGGGCTCCCGCACCCGCTGGCCGGCCCCTCGCGAGGCCAGCGCGACGTTGCGGATTGCGAGCGCGAGCGCCACGACCGCGCCGAACTGGTGAGCCAGCCCAAGCGACAGCGGAACCACCATCACGAGGGTCGCGACGCCCAGTCCCGCCTGCAAGATCATGACGCCCAGGAGTTCGAAGACGCGCCTCCTCGTGGCGCGGTCGACGCCCGCGCGCATTACCGCGAATGCATAGAGGACGAGCGCGATCAGGAGCACATAGGCTCCGATCCGGTGGTTCAGCTGAACCAGAGCGACATTGTCGACGAAGTTCTCCCACCACGGCGTCACGGCGAACAGGCCGTCGATGGACGGCGCGAACCCGCCGTCCATCAGCGGCCAGGTGTTGAACGTGAGCCCGGCGCGCGAGCCGGCCACCAGGCCTCCGAGCAGGATCTGGATGAAGGTCAGTGCGAGGACCAGGTACGCGCCGGCCCGGAGCGGGCCGGAGAGGCGAGGCGACCCGGAACGAGGCGGCCGCACATGGATCAGGAAGGCGACCAACGTCCCGAAGAACAGCAGCGCGAAGCCGAGATGCAGCGTCAGCTTGATCGGAGCGACGGCGGTCATTCCCGGCTGCAGTCCGGAAGCCACCATGATCCAGCCGATCGCGCCCTGGGTCGCGAGCAGAAGGCCCATTGCGAACAGCGTCAGCCCCTCCCCCAGGCTGACCCGGCGCGTCACCGCCGCAAACAGCAGCCCGCCGGCGAAGACGAGCCCGATCAGCCGGCCGAGCTGGCGATGGCCCCACTCCCACCAGTAGATGAACTGGAAATCCCCGAGCGACATGCCCTCGTTGAGCAGCTTGTATTGCGGGCTCGCCCGGTACTTGGCGAACTCCTCCGCCCAGGCCGCCTCCCCGATCGGCGGGATCGCTCCGGTCACGGGGCGCCATTCGGTGATCGACAGACCGGAGCCGGTGAGGCGCGTGGCGCCGCCGACGACGACCATGAGGGCGACCAGCGCGATCGTTACGACAAGCCAGACGCTCACGAAGCGCCGGCGCGGGGTTGCGTTCGCCTGGGGCACGCACGCTCTCCTTGTCGGGGTTGACCCGGAACGGAGCCCGGCTTTACGTCCGCGCTGCGGCGCCCGCAAGGCGACGAGACGTCCACCCCCTACGGACCTGCCATGCCGCCGCGCGCCAAGAAGTTCATCGGCGTCTTTGTCCTGCTGATCGGCGTCATGGCCTACGCGTTCGCGGTCCTGACGGTCGGCCAGATCAGGATGGCCGACGCCGGCCCGCTCGCGCAGCTCGCCTTCTTCGCCTTTTTCGGTCTGATCTGGATCGTGCCGGCCGCGCTTCTGATCCGCTGGATGGAGCGGGCCGGCCCTCCGCGGTGACCTCAGTCGCGCAGCCGCGCGAGCGCATCCGTCACCAGGAAGGGCGTCCCGCACAGAAGGGCGTCGATCGCCGCCCGCGTCTGGAAATTACCGTTCAGCGACACCCGCGGAAGCGCCGTCGGCGTGGCCGCATGGGCCTTTGTCAGGTGGCCGGGGCGGGTCGTCACCGCGGTCGTGAAGCCGAGCTCCGCGGCAAGCGCGTAATCCCGTTCCCCCGCAGCCGAGCGGTCCCCCACCGGATAGGCGAAGTGCTCGGCCTCGAGGCCGAGCTTGTGACGGATGGCGTCGCGGCTTCCGGCCATCTCGGCCCGCACCGTCTCCGGAGGGTGCTTGGCGAGCATGGGGTGCGAGACGGTGTGCGCCCCGATCGTGACCAGCGGGTCGCCCGCGATCTCCTGCAGTTCGTCCCAGCGCATGCAGAGTTCGCGGGCGAACGAGAAGCCGTCGACCCCCTGCTCCCCGGCGAGGCGGCGGACTTCAGCGCGCAGCTCTTCTTCGGGCCCCGCCCTCAGCCGCCAGTAGATCGTCGACCATGCGGCCGCCTTCTCGGCCGGGGTTCGCGTCTGATAGACCGCCTCGCCCTGGCCCGCATCGAAATAGACGCGGCTCGCACGGTCGATCGCCTCCTCGAGCGAAAGCCACCAGAGCTCCGCGTCGCCCTCCGCAAAGCCGGCGGCGACGTAGAGCGTCGCGGGGGCGCCATGGCGCTCGAGGATCGGCAGCGCGTGATCGCGCACGTCCCGGTAGCCGTCGTCGAAGGCCAGGTGCAGGAAGGGCCTGACTGAAACTCCGGTCGTCACCCGCCGCCACGCCTCGTCCATCGAGACGAAGTCGAACCCGAGTTCGCGCGCGCGGGTGAGGGTCGCGTCGAGGAAAGCCGGCTCCACCTCCAGCAGCCGGTTCGGAGCGAAGGCCTTCCCCGACCACGGGCGGACGTGGTGCAGGGTCAGGATCACGCCCAACCCCTGCGCGCGGCGTCTCAGGAGACGGTTGGCGCGCGCAAGGTCGAGCGCGGTGAAAGCCGCGCGAAACAGCGTCGTGCGCGCTGCGCTCATGATGATCGCCTGCCCTTATCCAAAGAAGACGCTGACCTTTCGGGCCGGAGGGTGAACGAACCGTGTAGTTCGACGACGCCCGCAGGCTTAATCGCTGAAGCCGAAAATACGAGCCGCCGCCGTATGTTGCGCGTTCGCCCGCGACCGGTCGGCGGCCGGACAGTCTCGCCGCGCCGAAAAAAGCGGGGAAGTCCAGCGGGGTGGAGCGCTCCACCGCAATATTACCTCAAGTTTTATTCGATCGGCTTCACCTGTTGTAGATTTTTCGTTTCTACCGTCCTGCGCGATCGGAACATCGACATCCGCACCGCGAGTCATGACGAAACCCAGCATCACGCGCATAGCGAGGCGCCTCCGCCGAGACCCGTCCGGAGCGACGGCCGTGGAGTTCGCCATCATCGCTCCGGTGCTCGTGCTGCTGATCATGGGCACGGTGGAGCTCGGCCTGATGGCTGGCGCCCAGGCCATCCTCAACGACGCGGTGTTCGTCGGCTCCCGCACCGGCAAGACCGGCTACAAGGCGAGCGGCCAGACGCAGGCGCAAACCATCCAGGCCGGCATCAAGAAGGCCGCTTCGGCTTTGCTTGACCCCGCCAAGATCACGCTGAGCAGCACCTCCTACCCCGACTATTCGTATCTCAAGCCGGAACCGTTCACGGACAAGAACAAGAACGGCAAGTGGGACAGCGGCGAAGCCTACACCGACCTCAACGGCAACGGAAAATACGACAACGGCGTCGGCTCCAGCGGAACCGGCGGCTCGGGCGAGATCGTGTCCTACACGGCCACCTACAGCTGGAATCTGTTCACGCCGGTGCTGAAGCACTTGCTGGGCGCCAACGGCGTGGTCCCGCTCAAATCCAGCGTCGTCGTGAAGAACGAGCCCTACTGATGAGGACCCGGGTCCGCGCCCTGCTCGCACGCTTTCGACGCTCGCAGGACGGGCTGGCCGCGCTGGAGCTCGCGCTGGCGGCGCCGTTGCTCGCGCTCCTGCTGCTCGGCGGCTACGACGTGGCGCGCTTCGTCGGCATCCGGTCGGGAGTAGACAAGGTCGGCTTCTCGGTCGCGGACGTGACTTCCCAGTACCAGGAGCTCAGCCCCAAGGCGATGAAGGAGGTCTTCCTCATCACCGGATCCAGCCTGCCGTCCTACGTCTCCGGAACGAATGGCGTGACGATCCTGACCTCCGTCTATCTGAACTCCAGCAACGTCCCGAAGGTCCGCTGGCAGTGCTACAGCACCGCGGGCACCAGCTGGAAAAGCAAGGTCGGCGCAGAAGGCGCGACCGCCGCGGTCCCTTCCGGCCTGCTGGCCGACGCGAACGACAACCTGATCGTCGCGGAAGTCTTCTACAAGTTCACGCCGATATTCTCGAAGGTCTTCAAGAGCGGCTTCGACATCTACACGCAGTCGACCTATCGCCCGCGCCTCGGCGCCCTCAACACCAAACCGTGCTGAACCATGCGCGCGCCCCGCTCCCCGCGATCCTCCGTGCTGAGCCGTTTCTCCCGATCGGAGAAGGGCGCGGTCGCGCCTCTGATCGCGATCGTGATGCTGGTCCTGATCGGCTGCATGGGCTTTGCGATCGACGTGGGACGCTCGGTCCTGGTCCGGGCGCGGCTGGTCGATGCGCTCGATTCCGCGGGGCTGGCGGTCGGCGCGCGGCTCAGCACCACGGACTATTCGGCCGACGCGCGGAAGTTCGTGAACGCGAACTTCAGGGACGGCTATGCGGGAGCGACCGTCACGAAGGTCACCGCCACCGCCAATTCGACCAAGAGCGTCATCTCGCTCAGCGCCACGGCGACGGTCCCGACGATCTTCATGAAGCTGTTCGGCCAGAAGAGCGTCACGGTGAACGCGACGTCGGAGGTGACTCGCTCATCCTCGGGGCTTGAGCTCGTGATGGTGCTCGACAACACCATTTCTATGGATATGAGCGGCAGCATGCCGTCCCTGCGGAGATCCGCGAACGATCTGCTCGATATCCTGTTCGGCGGCGAGAGCGTCGGCACCAATCTCTACGTTGGGCTGGTGCCCTTCTCTCAAGCCGTGAATGTAGGGACCAGCAGGAACTCGTGGTTCACAGGAACGAAGCCCTTCTTCGGCTGGACCGGGTGCGCAATGGCCCGGAACGCGCCGCTCGACCAGACCGACGACCCCCCAGCCACAAACGCGACCAAGTTCAGCTACCCTGACTTCCTCAAAGCCCTCACCACCGGCTTCAACTCGAGCTGCCCCAAGGAAGTCACCCCCCTCACCAACGTGAAGAGCACGGTGACTTCGGCCGTCAACGCCATGACCGCGAGCGGGTACACCCATATCAATCTCGGCGCTGTGTGGGGCTGGCGCATGCTCTCGCCGCGATGGCGGGGCTATTGGGGAAGCAGCTCTCTTCCCCTGGATTACGGGACCAAGAACATGAGCAAGGCCGCCGTTATCATGACAGACGGCGACAATACCGTCACAAACTACAGCGCATATGGCGAGCTGCCCGAGAAAAAGCTCGGGACCGACAACGCTAATCTGGCGCCATTAGAGCTAAACAAACGTTTGACTGCCGTCTGTTCGAGCATGAAGTCTGCTGGAATAATCATATATACTGTTGCATTTGATAACCCAGACGCTGCAACAAAGTCATTGATGCAGAACTGCGCGACAAGCGCCGCCTATTACTTCGATGCCGGCAATCAGGCCGCATTGAACACGGCCTTCCGCACGATCGGGGACTCTCTGTCGAACCTGCGCGTCAGCAAGTGAGTCCACGTCGGGCAGGCGCTCCAGGGCGAGTCGTGCCATAAGAGTCGATCCTGCGGCCGCTTCCGGAACGGCGTCGGCCGCTCGGCTCACGATCGTTCCTCAGGCGCCAGGAGCCTGCTCCCCTGCCCCACTCTCCCGCCAGTTCCGGACCGGCATTTTTGTCGATCGACATCCATCGGGACGGCGCCAGCGCGCTCGGCCCGTGGTCCGAACTGCTCCGCGGCGCGCTCGCCACGCCGTATCAGAAACCCGGATTGCTCCTGCCGTGGATCGAGAACGTCGCGGCTCATGAGGGCGTGCAGCCGCTGATCGTCGTCGCAAGGGACGAGACCGGCGCCGCCGTCGCGCTGCTGCCGTTCGGCGTCAGCCGCCGATGGGGCGTGACGGTCGCCCGGTTCCTCGGCGGCAGCCATATGAACTACAACGTCCCCGTCATCCGCCGCGATCATGTCGAGCTGTTCGACCGGGGCGAGGTGGATCGCCTCTTCTCCACGACGGCGGGGCTCGCCGGGATCGACCTGTTCGAGCTGACGAACCAGCCGGAGGGCTGGGAAGGCGTCCGCAACCCGTTCATGGCGCTGCCGCGGCAGCCCTCGCCGGATCCGGCTTTCAGCGGCCCGCTGGCGGCGAGCCTCGAGGAACATCTCAAGCTCTTCGTCTCCGCCAAGTCGCGCTCGAACCAGCGCCGCAAGATGCGGCGTTTCGAGGAGCGGGGGCGGCCGCACATTTTCCGCGCCGACACCGACGAGCAACGGCGGCGGCTGCTGGCGGCATTTTTGTCCCAGAAGGCGCAGCAGTTCGCCGAGCGCGGCATCGACAACGTGTTCGCCCATCCGGGCGTGCCCGAGTTCCTGTCCGAGGCCTGCGGGCTGACCGGGCGCCCGGCGGTGATCGATCTCTACGGCTTCGATCTCGACGACGAGACGATCGCCGTCACGGGCGGCCTCGCCGACGCAGAGCGCTACTGCGGCATGTTCATCTCGATCACCAGCGGCGAGCACGCAAAGTACAGCCCCGGCGAAATGCTGATGAACTTCGTCGTGGAGGATTCGATACGCCGCGGCCTGAGGACCTTCGACCTTGGAGTCGGCGCGGCCACATACAAGAAGATGTACTGCCCCGATCTGGAGCCGCTGTACGACTCGATCTTCGGCCTCACGCTGCGCGGAAGGGCGCTTGCGGCGGCGGCCGCCGCCAAGACCGCCGCGAAGGCGCGCATCAAGGCCAATCCCACCGCCTATGCGCTGGTCGAGAAGATCCGCGCGCTTCGCGCCGGACGCGCGCATCCGGCGCCGGACGCGGACTAGCCGCAGCCCTCAGGCGGCCGCCAGCGAGCGGCCGCGGGGATCGCCGTCGCCGTCGGTCACAAGCAGCACCACCACGTCGTCGATGCCCTGCGCCTTCAGCCGCTCATGGGCCTCGACCGTGGCGATGTCGCCCGCGCCCGCCGCCGAGATCAGGACAGCCGCGCTGCAATACGGGGCGAACGGCTCCGCCCCGCCGGGGCCGCCCGGCGTCACCAGGATGACGAAATCGTAGGTCAGCGCGAGGGCTTCGAGCACCACGTCAAGCCGCGCCTGAGCGGCCGCGTCGAGCGCCCGGAACGGCGTGGCGCCGCCCGGCACCAGGTGGATGCGCGAGCCCTGGTCGCGGTGGATCGCCTTGCTTCATGAAACGACCCCGCCGAAACCGGGGTCGCGTTAACTTTTTGGTCGCCAAGTCGACCCCTGATCTTCTTGGCCGCACGCCTGTTGGTAAATGA
>NZ_JBJKEX010000130.1:0-7656 GCF_045505405.1 Hansschlegelia beijingensis
CTCCGTCGCGCGCGCGGCCCTGCCGGCGCCGCAGCGCGCCGCCTGAGATCAGCCGGCTCGCGCCGGCTCGTTCCGCTCGACGATCATCTTCGCCACGATGGTGAGCAGCGCGATCGCGGCCAGCACGGTCGCGGCCGCGAAGGCCCCCGCGGAATTGTAGTCCTGGTAGAGCAGCTCGATCTGCAGCGGCAGCGTGTTGGTCACGCCCCGGATGTTGCCGGAGACGACCGAGACCGCGCCGAACTCGCCCATCACGCGGGCGTTGGTCAGCACCACGCCGTAGAGCAGCGCCCAGCGGATGTTGGGAAGCGTGACGCTCCAGAGCGTCCGCCAGCCTGACGCCCCGAGCGTCAGCGCCGCCTCTTCCTCGGCCGAGCCCTGCGCCTGCATCAGCGGCAGGATCTCGCGCGCCACAAAGGGCGCCGTGACGAACAGGCTGGCCAGCACGATCGCCGGATAGGCGAACATGACCTTGATGCCGTGATCGAGCAGCCACGGCCCGAGCCAGCCCTGCGCCCCATAGACGAACAGATAGGCGACGCCCGCGACGATGGGCGAGACCGAGAACGGCAGCTCGATCAGGGCGATCAGCAGCCCCTTGCCGCGGAACTCGAACTTCGCGACCGCCCACGCGGCCGCGATCCCGAAGGCGGTGTTGATCGGCACGGCGACTAGCGCGGTCGCGACCGTCAGCAGGATGGCGTGCCGGGTGTCAGGGGTGGCGAGGTTCTGCAGATAGGGGCCGAAGCCCGCCCGAAGCGCCTCGCTGAAGATCACCGCCAGCGGGCCGCCGATCAGCAGCGCCGCGATCGAGACGGCGGCGCCGATGATCAGCGTGCGCGCGAGGAGGGAGTCGCCGACCCGCGGCCGCGCCTGTCTGCTCATGAGGGCCTCGCGTAACGCAGCCGCCAAAGCTGGATGGCGTTGGTGACGAGCAGCATCAGAAAGGCTGCGGCGAGCATCACGGTCGCGATCGCGGCGGCCGCCTGGTAGTCGTATTCCTCGAGCCGGATGAACACGAGCAGCGCGGCGATCTCGGTTCGGAACGGCTGGTTTCCGGCGATGAAGATCACCGCCCCGAACTCGCCGAGCGAGCGCGCAAAGGCGAGGCTGCACCCGGCCAGGAACGCCGGGAAGATCTCCGGGAACAGCACGCTGCGGAAGATGCGCCAGGGGCCGGCGCCAAGCGTCTCGGCGGCCTCCTCATAGTCGCCGGTCAGGTCCTGCAGCACCGGCTGGACCGAGCGCACCACGAAGGGCAGGCTGGTGAACGCCATCGCGACCACGATGCCGAGCGGCGCATAGGCGACCTTCACGCCGAGCGGCTCCAGCACCGAGCCGTACCAGCCATTGCCTGCGAACAGGGCGGTGAGCGCGACGCCCGCGACCGCCGTCGGCAGCGCGAACGGCACGTCGACCAGCGCGTCGAGCAGGCGCTTGCCCGGGAACTCGTAGCGGACCAGCGCCCAGGCGAGCGCGAGGCCCAGGATCGCGTTCAGGGCGGTCGCCGCGAGCGCCGCCAGGACCGTGATCCTGAAGGCGGCGAGCGCCCGGTCGCCGGTCACGACTGCGATGAAGCGGGCGGCTCCCATGCCGCGCGTCTCCAGCACGAGCGCCGCCAGCGGAAGCAGCACGATCACGCCCAGATAGGCGAGCGTCAGGCCGAGCGCGAGGCGGAAGCCGGGAAGGGGCGAGCGGGGCATGAGGACTCGGGCGTCATCCCGGACGGCCGCGAGGCCGGGCCCGGATCATCGGCGGGACGACGCCTTATAGGGAACACGGTCCCGGATCGCGAGTTTTCGGCGCGTCCGGGAGGTGGCTGAGGAGGTCTTAGCGCCCGACGAACACCTGATCGAGCTTGCCCCCGGAGGCGAAATGCGTCTCGCTGGCCTTCTTCCAGCCGCCGAAGACCTCGTCGACCGTCAGCAGTTCGACCTTCGGAAAGCGGTCCTTGTTGGCCTCCATGATCTTCGGATCCTGCACCCGGTTGTTGAACGAGGCGATGATCTCCTGGCCCTTCGGGCTGTAGAGGTAGTTCAGGTATTCGGTCGCGAGCGCCCGGCTGCCCCGGCGGTCGACCACCTTGTCCACGACCGCGACGGGGAATTCCGCGAGCAGGCTGAGCGGCGGCACCACCACGTCGACCTTGTCGGCGCCGTACTCCTTCTTCACCGCCGCCGTCTCGGCCTCGAACGTCACCAGGACATCGCCGATGCCGCGCTCGACGAAGGTCGTCGTGGAGCCGCGTCCGCCGGTGTCGAACACCGGGACGTTGCTCAGCAGCTTCTTCACGAAGGCGTCCGCCTTGGCCTCGTCGCCGCCATTCTGCTTCAGCGCGAAGGCGTAGGCGGCCAGATAGGTGTAGCGGGCGTTGCCCGAGGTCTTGGGGTTCGGGAACACCACCTTGACGTCATCGCGGACGAGGTCGTCCCAGTTCTTCACGTTCTTCGGGTTGCCGGAGCGCACGACGAAAGCAGGCAACGAGTAGTAGGGCGAGGCGTTGTTGGGGAACTTGCTCTTCCAGTCGGGAGAGACGAGCGCGCCCTTGTCGGCGAGGAGCTGAACGTCCAGCTCCTGGTTGAAGGTGACGACGTCCGCCTCGAGCCCCTCGAGGATGGCGCGCGCCTGCTTCGAGGTGCCGGCATGGCTCTGGTTGACGGTGACGACCCGGCCGTCCTTGGCCTTCTGGTCAGCCGAGAACTGCTTGTCGATCTCGGCGTAGAGTTCACGGCCGATGTCGTAGGAGACGTTGAGCAGCGTGTCGGGGCCTGCAGCCCAGGCGGGGGCCGTGGTCAGGCCGAGCAGGCCCAGGGCGAGGACGGTGCGGCGGGCGAACGAGGCGGGCATTGGTGCGGCTCCGAAGCGGCTGTCGCGGATGCGCGACGTGCGGGCTACCGGCCCGCGCCACCGATCTACATATGTACAGCTCGAATGTCGAATTTAATTATAAATACTAAAATTCAGTGTTAAATACGGCGCTGATCCGAGGCGCGCGATTCGCGTTGGACCTCGGCGGCGCTCCATGCGAAGCGAACGCGTGAAGGAGGCCGGAGCGGCGATGTCTCTGGAGGTCAAGATCTGCGGGCTCTCCGAGCCCCGGACGCTGGACGCCGCGCTGGACGCCGGCGCCGACGTCGTTGGGTTGGTGTCCTTCCCGAAAAGCCCGCGGCACGTCTCTGTCGAGCAGGCCGCCACGCTTGCCGCGCAGGTCCGGGGGCGGGCCCGTGTGGCGCTGCTGACGGTCGACGCGACGGACGACCTCATCGCGGAGCTCGTCGCCGCCACGATGGCCGACATTCTGCAACTGCACGGACAGGAGAGCCCCGACCGGGTTCGGGCGCTGCGGCTGATCTTCGGCCGCGAGGTCTGGAAGGCCGTGCCGATCGGCGAGGCGGCCGACGTGGCGCTCGCGCAGCCCTATTGGGATGTCGCCGACCGGGTGCTGTTCGACGCCAAGCCGCCCGCCGGGGCGAGCCTGCCCGGCGGCAACGGCGTCGCCTTCGACTGGCGGCTGCTCGCCGACCTTGACCCCAAGCAGTCCTTCGTGCTTTCGGGAGGCCTTACGCCGGACAGCGTGGTCGAAGCCGTTCAGACCACGCGCGCGCGCGCCGTCGACGTCTCTTCGGGCGTCGAGCGCGGGCCTGGCGTCAAGGATCCGGATCTGATCGCCGCCTTCGTGACCCGCGCGCGGTCGGCCGCGGTCTCGTCCAGCGAAAGGTGATCGCCTTGACCGCGCAGCCGCAGCCGAATTCCTTCCGGACCGGGCCCGACGAGCGCGGGCGTTTCGGCATCTATGGCGGCCGCTTCGTCGCCGAGACGCTGATGCCGCTGATCCTCCAGCTCGAGGCCGAATACCGCTCGGCGAAGGAGGATCCGGCGTTCCAGGCCGAGATGGCGTCCTGTCGCACCCATTATATCGGTCGGCCGAGCCCGCTTTATTTCGCCGAGCGTCTCACCGAGCATCTCGGCGGCGCGAAGGTGTATCTGAAGCGCGAGGAGCTGAACCACACCGGCTCCCACAAGGTGAACAACGTGCTCGGGCAGATCCTGCTCGCGCGCCGCATGGGCAAGAAGCGCATCATCGCCGAGACCGGCGCCGGCTCGCACGGCGTCGCGACGGCGACGCTCTGCGCGCGGTTCGGGCTGCAGTGCGTCGTCTACATGGGCGCGGTCGACGTCGCCCGTCAGGCGCCGAACGTGTTCCGCATGAAGATGCTGGGCGCCGAGGTCGTGCCGGTCGAGTCCGGCTCAAGGACGCTGAAGGACGCCCTCAACGAGGCGCTGCGCGACTGGGTGTCGAACGTCCACGACACCTTCTATTGCATCGGCACCGTCGCGGGCCCGCACCCCTATCCGGAGATGGTGCGCGACTTCCAGTCGGTGATCGGGGAGGAGACCCGGGCGCAGATGATGGAGGCGGAGGGCCGGCTGCCGGACAGCCTGTTCGCCTGCGTTGGCGGCGGCTCCAACGCGATCGGCCTGTTCCATCCGTTCCTCGACGACACCGACGTGGCGATCTACGGCGTGGAGGCCGCGGGATTCGGTCTGTCCGGCCTGAACGCGGCGTCGATCGCGGGCGGCGCGCCCGGCATCCTGCACGGCAACCGCACCTACCTGTTGATGGACAAGGACGGGCAGATCGAGGAAGGCCACTCGATCTCGGCCGGCCTGGACTATCCGGGCGTCGGTCCGGAGCACGCCTGGCTGAACGACATCGGCCGCGTAAAGTATCTCTCCGCCACCGACGACGAGGCCGTGAACGCCTTCCAGGTCCTCACGAAACTCGAAGGCATCATCCCCGCGCTCGAGAGCGCCCATGCGATCGCCAAGGTGCTGGAGCTCGCGCCGGGGTTGCCCAAGGACCATCTGATGGTGGTCAACCTGTCGGGGCGCGGAGACAAGGACGTGCCCCAGATCGCCGAACGCCTCGGGACCAAGCTGTGACGATGACACGATCGAGCGCGCGCCTCCGGCCGGTCGGCGCGGGGCGCAGCGGTGCTGCGGACGAGGGAGCTTGCGTCCGGTGGAGCCTCGCATGAGCGACCGGATCGGCGCGCGGTTCGCGCAGACGGGCCGGGAAGGCCGCGCGGCGCTGGTGACCTTCGTCACCGCGGGCGACCCGGACCATGAAACTTCGCTCGAGATCCTGCGCGCGCTTCCCCGCGCGGGCGCGGACGTGATCGAGCTCGGCATGCCCTTCACCGATCCGATGGCGGACGGCCCCGCGATCCAGGCCGCGGGGCTCAGGGCGCTCGCCGGCGGCGCCACGCTGGTGAAGACCCTCGATCTGGTGCGCGCCTTCCGGGAGCAGGATCAGGCCACGCCGCTCGTGCTGATGGGCTACTACAACCCGATCTACGTCCATGGCGTGCAGCGCTTCCTCCAGGAAGCGAAGGAGGCCGGCGCCGACGGGCTGATCGTGGTCGATCTGCCGCCCGAGGAGGACGAGGAGCTTTGCCTGCCGGCGCTCGAGGCGGGCCTCGCCTTCATCCGTCTGGCGACGCCGACGACTGATGACGCGCGCCTGCCCATGGTGCTGAAGAACACCGCGGGCTTCGTCTATTACGTCTCGATCGCCGGCATCACCGGCGCCGCGACGCCCGACTTCAACCTGGTCGCCGAGGCGGTCGCTCGCCTCAAGCGCCACACCACGCTGCCGGTCGCGGTCGGCTTCGGGGTCAAGACGCCGGAACACGCCGCCGCGATCGCCGCGGGCGCGGACGGCGTTGTGGTCGGCTCCGCCCTCGTGGACGCCGTCAGGTCCAGCCTCGATGGCCAGGGCCGCGCCACCGAAAAGACCGTTGCGGCTGTCACCGATCTTGTCGCCGCGCTCGCCGCCGGCGTCCGCCGCGCCCGGGCCGCCGCGTGAGCGACGACCGCGCCGAAGGAGTCTCCAGGCCTATGAACTGGCTGGTCAACGTCGTCCGCCCGAAGATCAACAGTCTCTGGACCCGACGCGAAAGCACCCCCGACAATCTCTGGATCAAATGTCCGGAAACCGGGCAGCTCGTGTTCCACAAGGATGTGGAGGCCAATGACTGGGTGATCCCCGGATCGGGCTACCACATGCGCATGGGCGCCAAGCGCCGGCTGGTGGCCACGCTCGACGCCGGCTTCGAGGACATCGGACTGCCGGAGGTCGCAGCCGATCCGCTGCGCTTCCGCGACGAGAAGAAGTATGTCGACCGTCTGAAGGACGCCCGCAACAAGACCGGAATGGCTGACGCCGTGAAGGTCGCGGTCGGGACCATCGAGGGCGCGCCCGCGACCGTCGTGGTGCAGGACTTCGACTTCATGGGCGGGTCGCTCGGCATGGCGGCCGGCGAGGCGATCGTGCGCGGCTTCGAGACCGCGCTCGAGCGCGGAACGCCGCTGGTGCTGTTCGCGGCCTCCGGCGGCGCCCGCATGCAGGAGGGCATCCTGTCGCTGATGCAGATGCCGCGCACCACCGTGGGCGTCGAGATGCTGCGCGAGGCCAGGCTGCCCTACATCGTCGTCCTCACCAACCCCACCACCGGCGGGGTCACCGCCTCCTACGCGATGCTGGGCGACGTCCACATCGCGGAGCCCGGAGCGCTGATCGGCTTCGCCGGCCCGCGCGTGATCGAGCAGACGATCCGCGAGAAGCTGCCGGAAGGCTTCCAGCGCGCCGAATATCTCAAGGACCACGGCATGGTCGACATGGTCGTGCATCGCAAGGACATGCGGGCGACGCTGGCGCGGCTGTGCCGGCTGCTCACCAAGGCGCCGGGGCGTGAGTCGGAGCAGCCCTCCGGCGAGATCCAGGCGGCGGCCGCCCACGCGTGAGCGCCCTGCCAGCACGGACATCGTCGCTCGGTCCGAGCGACGCCTATCTCGAGCGCTTCCTCGCGCTGCACCCGAAGGAGATCGACCTCTCCCTGGGTCGCGTCGAGGGCCTGCTGGACGCGCTCGGCCGCCCGCAGGCATCCATGCCTCCGGCGATCCAGATCGCCGGCACGAACGGCAAGGGCTCCACGACCGCCTTCCTGCGCGCGATGCTGGAGGCGGCGGGCAAGAGCGTCCACGTCTACACCTCGCCGCATCTGGTGCGCTTCCACGAACGCATCAGGCTCGGCTCGCCCGAAGGCGGCGCCTTCGTGGACGAGGACCGCCTGGCGGCGACCTTCGAGGAGGTCGACCGGGTCAATGACGGCCGGCCGATCACGCTGTTCGAGATCACCACGGCCGCGGCCCTGCTGCTGTTCGCCCGCAACCCGGCGGACGTGCTGCTGCTCGAGGTGGGGCTCGGCGGCCGCTATGACGCCACCAATGTGGTGACCAACGCGCTCGCGGGCGTGATCACGCCGGTCAGCCTCGATCATCAGAAGTTTCTCGGCGACACGCTGTCGGCGATCGCGCACGAGAAGGCCGGCATCCTGAAGAGCCTGGTCCCCGCCGTGATCGCCCGGCAGGAACAGGAATCGCTCGCGGCCATCGAGCGCGAGGCCGCGCGGGTCGGCTCGCCGCTCGCGATCTCGGGCCAGGACTGGCAGGCGCGCGAGGAGCGCGGCCGGCTGGTGTTCGAGGATGGCGACGGGCTGCTCGACCTGCCGCTGCCGCGGCTTGTCGGCCGCCACCAGATCGAGAACGCAGGGGCCGCCATCGCGACCTTGCGCAGCCTGCCGGCGCTTGGCG
>NZ_JBJKEX010000131.1:0-7655 GCF_045505405.1 Hansschlegelia beijingensis
CCGCGGAGCTCCGCCGTCAGGCGCAGGCGGGCCTTGCGGCCCGGCTCGCCGCCCACGAGCCCGCGCCCGGGCTTTCGGTCCAGGATTACGAGGCGCGCCTCGAGTTCGAGCTCGGCGTCATCGAGCGGATGAAATATCCGGGCTACTTCCTGATCGTCTCGGACTTCATCAAATGGGCGAAGGCGCAGGGCATTCCGGTCGGACCCGGCCGCGGCTCCGGCGCCGGCTCGCTCGTCGCCTACGCGCTCACCATCACGGACCTCGACCCGCTGAGGTTCGGGCTGCTGTTCGAGCGCTTCCTCAATCCCGAGCGCGTGTCGATGCCGGACTTCGACATCGACTTCTGCCAGGACCGGCGCGAGGAGGTGATCCGCTACGTCCAGGACCGTTACGGCCAGGACCGCGTGGCGCAGATCATCACCTTCGGCACGCTGCAGGCGCGCGGCGTGATGCGCGACGTCGGGCGCGTGCTCGAGATGCCCTACGGGCAGGTCGACAAGCTCTGTAAGCTCGTTCCGCAGAACCCGGCCAATCCGGTGACGCTCAAGCAGGCGGTCGGCGACGAGCCGAAGCTCGCCGAGGCCCGGGAGACGGACCCGACCGTCGGGCGCATGCTCGACATCGCGCTGAAGCTCGAAGGGCTTTACCGCCACGCCTCGACGCATGCGGCCGGCATCGTGATCGGGGACCGGCCGCTCGAGCAACTGGTCCCGCTCTACCGCGACCCGCGCTCGGAAATGCCGGTCACCCAGTTCAACATGAAGTGGGTGGAGCCGGCGGGCCTCGTGAAGTTCGACTTCCTTGGCCTCAAGACGCTGACCACGCTGTCCACCACCGCGAAGCTGCTGCGGCAGCGCGGGGTGGAGCTCGACCTCGAGACGATCCCGATCGACGATCCGGCGACCTACGCGATGCTGTCGCGGGGCGAGACCGTCGGCGTGTTCCAGCTCGAAAGCGCGGGAATGCGGCGCGCGCTCGCCGATATGAAGCCGGACCGCTTCGAGGACATCATCGCGCTGGTCGCGCTCTACCGGCCGGGCCCGATGGCGAACATTCCCACCTACTGCGCGCGCAAGCACGGGCTCGAGAAGCCGGAATACCTGCACCCGAAACTCGAACCGATCCTGGCCGAGACCTTCGGCGTCATCATCTACCAGGAACAGGTGATGCAGGTGGCGCAGTCGCTGGCCGGCTATTCGCTCGGCGAAGCTGACCTGCTGCGCCGCGCGATGGGCAAGAAGATCCGCTCCGAGATGGACGCACAGCGCGAGCGCTTCGTCTCCGGCGCGGTCGAGCGAGGCATAGGCAAGGCCGACGCGGCTACGATCTTCGAACTGCTCGCGAAGTTCGCGGACTACGGCTTCAACAAGAGCCACGCCGCGGCCTACGCCCTGGTCGCCTACCAGACCGCCTATCTCAAGGCGACCTATCCGGTGGAGTTCCTGGCGGCCTCGATGACGCTCGACATGGGCTCGACCGACAAGCTGGCCGAGTTCCGCCAGGAGGCCATGCGGCTCGGAATAGCCGTGCGGCCGCCCTGCGTGAACCGCTCCAATGTCGCCTTCGACGTCGAGGACGGCGCGATCCTCTACGCGCTCGCGGCCCTGAAGGGCGTAGGGCCGCAGGCGGTCGAGGGCATCGTGGCGCAGCGGCGCGAGGGCTCGTTCCGCGATCTTCGGGATTTCGCCAAGCGCCTCGACGCCAAGGCCCTGCCGCGGCGCGCGCTGGAAAGCCTGGTGCAGGCGGGCGCGCTCGACGCGCTCGAGCCGGACCGGGCCCGGGCGCTCGCGAGCGTCGACGCCGTGATGGCGATCGCCTCCCGCACCAGGGACGACGAGGCGATCGGCCAGTTCGGATTCTTCGAGGCGGCCGAGGAGCCGATCCGCCCGCAGCCGCACGAGGCGTGGTCGGCGGGCGAACGTCTAAAGCGCGAGTACGAGGCGGTCGGCTTCTTCCTTTCGGGCCATCCGCTCGACGACTACCAGGCGCTGCTGGAGAAGCTGAGGGTGAGGCGCTTCGCGGACTTCGCGGCCGCCGCCAAGGCGGGCGCTACGGCGGGCCGGCTCGCCGCGACGGTGCTGACGCGGCAGGAGCGGAAGACCAAGACCGGCAACCGCATGGGCGTGGTCACCCTGTCGGACCCGACCGGGCACTACGAGGCGGTGATCTTCTCGGAAGGCCTCGCCAAGTACCGCGACCTGCTCGAACCCAACACGCCGGTGATCGTCTCCGTCGCGGCCGCCGTGGAGGGCGACGAACTGCGACTGCGGCTCGAGCATGTCGAACCGCTCGACCAGGCGGCGGAGCGGCTGCAGCGCTCCGTGCGCATCTTCATGCGGGCGGCCGAACCGATGGAGCATGTCTCGCGGCGGCTGGAGGCCGGCGACGGAGAGGTCTCGGTCGTCCTTCTGCTGGACGAGGAGGAGACCGAAGTCGAGATCAGGTTGCCGGGCCGCTATCGGGTCTCGCCGCAGATCGCCGGGGCGTTGAAGACCGTGCCGGGCGTGGTCGCGGTCGAGGCCGCCTGAGCCGCCGCCGATCCGACGAGCTTCGCCCCGAAGCGCGGGCAGGCTCTCGGCTTGCCTTCATGTCGGCCTTTCGCCTATAAGCCGCGCCATCCCACACGCGGGCAGGCGGCGATAACCAAGCCGTTCCGGCGCTGGCCAGAGAGCCAGCGGCGCCCGCGAAGGCAACCGGAGAATACGAAAATGGCGCTTCCCGACTTCACGATGCGCCAGCTGCTCGAAGCTGGCGTGCATTTCGGCCATCAGGCCCACCGCTGGAACCCGAAGATGGGCCCCTACATCTTCGGCGCCCGCAACAACATCCACATCATCGACCTCGCCCAGACGGTGCCGCTGCTGCACCGCGCGCTTCAGGCCGTGAGCGACGTCGTCGCCGGCGGCGGCCGCGTGCTCATCGTCGGGACCAAGCGTCAGGCCGCCGACATCGTCGCGGATTCGGCCCGCCGGTCGGCCCAGTACTTCGTCAACTCCCGCTGGCTCGGCGGCATGCTGACGAACTGGAAGACGATCTCCGGTTCGATCCAGCGCCTGCGCAAGCTCGAGGAGATGCTCTCCGGCGAGGCCCAGGGCTTCACCAAGAAGGAGCGTCTGACGCTGTCGCGCGAGCGCGACAAGCTCGAGAAGACGCTCGGCGGCATCAAGGACATGGGCGGCCTGCCGAACCTGATCTTCGTGATCGACACGAACAAGGAGCAGATCGCCGTCAAGGAAGCCCAGCGGCTCGGCATCCCGGTCGCGGCGATCCTCGACACCAACTCGGACCCGGAAGGCATCACCTATCCGATCCCGGGCAATGACGACGCCGGCCGCGCGCTGGCGCTCTACGGCGACCTGATCGCCCGCGCCGCGATCGACGGCATCGGCCGCGGTCAGGGCGACCTCGGCGTCGATCTCGGCGCGCAGGAGGAGCCCGCGCTCGAGGAGCCGGCGATCGCCGTCGCCGAGACCGCCGAGCCGGAAGCGGCCGAGGAGGCGTTCGAGCTGCTCGCCGCTCCGCGCGGCGCGCCGGACGATCTGTCGAAGCTCACGGGCGTCGGTCCGCAGCTCGAGCAGAAGCTGAACGAGTACGGCATCTACCACTACTGGCAGCTCTCGGCGATGAAGCCGGAGGACGTCGCCAAGGCGGACGCCGACATGAAGCTCAACGGCCGCATCGACCGTGAAGGCTGGGTCGCGCAGGCGCGCGAGCACCTCGCCGGCGTCGCGGCCTGACGATCGATCGGGACGCCCGCGTCGTCAGGCGCGGGCCCCAACGGCATTCGTCGTCCCGCGTGGCGGCGCGAGTTAGAGGATACAATGGCCAACATCACCGCAGCCATGGTGAAGGAGCTTCGCGAGAAGACCGGCGCCGGCATGATGGACTGCAAGAATGCGCTCGGCGAGGCCGGCGGCGACATGGAGGCCGCGGTCGACTGGCTGCGCAAGAAGGGTCTCGCCAAGGCGGCCAAGAAGGCCGGCCGCGTCGCGGCCGAGGGCTTGGTGGCGCTTGCGGTGGCGGGCCCGAAGGGCGTCGCGATCGAGGTGAACGCCGAGACGGACTTCGTCGCGCGCAACCCGGAATTCCAAGAGATGGTCGCCACGATCGCGACCGTCGCGCTCGAGGCCGGCGCCGACGTCTCGACCATCGAGGCGGCCGGTTATCCGGGCGGTGGCAGCGTCCAGGAGAAGATCCAGGCGACGGTCGCCAAGATCGGTGAGAACATGACGCTGCGCCGCGCCGCGCAGATCGTGGTGCCGGCTGGCGTCGTGGGCTCCTACGTGCATTCGCCGGTCGCGCCGAACCTCGGCAAGATCGCGGTGCTCGTCGGCCTCAAGTCCGAGGGCAACGCCGAGGCGCTCGCCGCGCTCGGCCGCCAGGTCGCGATGCATGTCGCGGCGATCAACCCGCAGGCTCTCGACGCGGCCTCGCTCGACCCGGCGATCGTCGAGCGCGAGCGTAACGTTCTGGCCGACAAGGCGCGCGCCTCGGGCAAGCCCGAGAACGTCGTCGAGAAGATCGTCGAGAGCGGCGTGAAGACCTTCTACAAGGAGGTCTGCCTCGTCGATCAGCCCTTCGTGCATGACGGCTCCAAGACCGTCGCCCAGGCCGTGAAGGCGGCCGAGGCCGAAGTCGGCGCCCCGATCGAGATCACCGGCTTCGTCCGGCTCGCGCTGGGCGAGGGCGTCGAGCGCGAGGAAAGCGACTTCGCGGCCGAGGTCGCCGCGGCCGCCGGCACGAAAAGCTGACGCCGTGACGCCCGCCTCCGCGACGACGCCGCTCTATCGACGCGTCCTCGTCAAGGTGTCGGGCGAGGCCCTGATGGGGCCCTCCGCGTTTGGGCTCCATCAGCCGACTGTCGACCGCATCGCCGCCGATCTCGCGGCGGCGCATGCGCTCGGGGTCGAACTCGCGCTGGTGGTCGGCGGCGGCAACATCTTCCGCGGCGTGCAGGTATCTGCCCAGGGCGTCGACCGGGCGACCGGCGACTACATGGGCATGCTCGCCACCGTCATGAACGCGCTGGCGCTCGCGGCCGCGCTGATGCGGCAGGGCGTGCAGACGCGGGTTCTGTCGGCGCTCGACATGCCGGCCGTCTGCGAGACCTACACCAGGCCCCGCGCGCTGGCGCATCTCGACCGCGGGCGGGTCGTGATCTTCGCGGCCGGAACCGGCAATCCGTTCTTCACCACCGACACCGCCGCGGCCCTGCGGGCGATCGAGACCGGCTGCGACGCGCTTCTGAAGGCGACGCAGGTCGACGGCGTCTACACCGGCGATCCCAAGACCGATCCCACGGCCACGCGCTTCGACCGCGTCACCCATGACGAGGTGCTGCAGCGCGACCTCAAGGTCATGGACGCGGCGGCCTTCGCGCTTGCCCGCGAGAACGCACTTCCGCTAATCGTGTTTTCCATCCATGAGCCCGGCTCGATCCCGGCGGTCATCTGCGGCGGAGGACGCGCGACGATCGTCACGAGCTGACGCGCCTCAAGCGCCCTTCAGGCCCGCAAGCAGGAAGCATCTCCATCATGTCCGCCGGTTCGTTCGACATCGATGACATCAAGCGCCGCATGCAGGGGGCGATCGCCTCGCTGAAGACCGATCTTCAGGGGCTTCGCACCGGGCGCGCTTCGGCGAACCTGCTCGATCCCGTGACGGTGACCGCCTACGGCGCCGAGATGCCGCTCAACCAGGTCGCGACGGTGAGCGTGCCCGAATCGCGCATGCTGAGCGTGCAGGTCTGGGACCGCTCCATGGTCGGCGCCGTGGAGAAGGCGATCCGGGAGGCCAATCTGGGCCTCAACCCGATCACCGAGGGGCAGCTCATGCGCATCCCTCTGCCGGAGCTCAACGCCGAGCGGCGCAAGGAGCTGGTCAAGATCGCGCACAAATACGCCGAGCAGGCGCGCGTCGCCGTTCGGCACGTCCGCCGCGACGGCCTCGACACCCTGAAGAAGAACGAGAAGGACGGCGACATCAGCCAGGACGACCACGATCGTCTGGCGGATCAGGTCCAGAAGGCCACGGACGCCTCGGTCGCCGAGATCGACCAGGCCGTCGCGGCGAAAGAAAAAGATATCCTGCAGGTGTGATACCCTCCGGACGGATAGCCGCCTCGGCCGCCAGGCCGAATGTGACGAAGGTCCTGGCCATGCCGGACCGGGGCTTCGAGCATGCTGGTCCGGGCCCTGCCATGTCGCCGAGCAGTCTGAGCAGATTGAGTGGAAGTCCGGCCGAGCAGGCGGCCGAAGGCGCTCCGCCGCGGCACGTCGCCATCATCATGGACGGCAATGGGCGTTGGGCTGCGGCGCGCGGGCTGCCGCGGCTCGAAGGCCACCGCCGTGGCGTGGAGGCTCTGAGGCGCGCCGTCCAGGCCGCCTATGAGCTCGGGGTCCGGTACCTCACGCTCTACAGCTTCTCCTCGGAGAACTGGTCGCGGCCGGCGGAGGAAGTCTCCGACCTGCTCAATCTGCTGCGGCTGTTCATCCGGCGGGATCTCTCCGAGCTGCACCGCGAGAACGTGCGCGTGCGGGTGATCGGCGAGCGGGAGGGGCTCCCGCAGGACATCGCGAATCTGCTCGAGGAGGCCGAGAGCCTGACGCGGGCGAACACCGGTCTGAACCTCGTGGTCGCCTTCAACTATGGCGGCCGGCAGGAGATCGTGCGCGCCGTCCGGCGCATCGCCGGAGAGGTGCGGGATGGCCGCCTCGACCCTGCGGACATCGATGTCGCGTCCATTTCGGCGCATCTCGACACCGCCAACATCCCGGACCCGGATCTGGTGATCCGCACCAGCGGGGAACTGCGGCTGTCGAACTTCCTGCTGTGGCAGAGCGCCTATGCGGAGTTCGTGTTCCTGCCGCAGTTCTGGCCGGACTTCGGCCGCTCCGACTTCGAGGAGGCCATCGCGAGCTTCCGGTCGCGGCAGCGCCGCTATGGCGGGCGCGTGGCGCGGACGGGCGCGTGACGGAAGCTCCGCAGGCGGCCCGCAGCTCCTCGGAGCTCGCGAAGCGCATCGTCTCCGGCGTCGTCATGATCGCTGCGGCGCTGCTCGCGGCGTGGATCGGCGGCATCCTGTTCGCCGTCTTCTGGACAGTCGCCGGCATCGCGGTCGGCGTGGAATGGGCCTGGCTCTCCTCGCCTGACCCGAAGGCGCGCCGGCGCGCGGCGCAGACGGTCGCGCTCACGCTCGGCGTCGCGGGCGCGCTGGTCGGCCTCGCGGGCTACTTCGCCATCTCGTTCTGGGTGATCGCTGCGGCGCTGGCCATCGGCGCCGCCGCTGCGGCGCTCCTCGCCCGTCCGGTCTATGTGACAGCCGCCGCCGTGCCTTATGGGGCGGCGGTCTTCATCGGGGTGATACTTCTGCGGCGCGACCCGCACGACGGGCTGCTCGCGACGCTCTGGCTGTTCGCGGTCGTCTGGGCGACGGACATCGCAGCCTATTTCACCGGCCGGGCTATCGGCGGTCCGAAGCTCGCGCCCCGCATCTCGCCGAAGAAGACATGGTCCGGCGCCCTCGGCGGCGCGGCCGCGGCGGCCTGCGCGGGATGCCTTCGGCGTCGGTGAGCTGGTGGATCTTGTAGACGGACCGCCACGGCGCGACGTGGTCGCGCTCGGTGCCGACGACGAACAGCGGGACCCGGATGTTC
>NZ_JBJKEX010000132.1:0-7583 GCF_045505405.1 Hansschlegelia beijingensis
CGCTTCGCCGGGTCTGGGGCGCGCAGCGCGAAGGCGCCGGAGCCGGCCTCGACCGCGCGGCGGATCCGGTTGTTCACCCGCACGGTCTTGAGCGGCTTGCCCGAAATCTCCGCGGACGCCGGCTCGCCAGTCCTCGCGAGGCTCAGCCTCCCGTCGGCGTGCTTCACCAGGACGGTCCTGCTTTCAGGCTCGTAGGCCAGGCCGCCGGAGCCGAGCGCGGCGAGGATCTCGGCGCCGTTCGGCGGGGCGGCCGCGACGAGCGCCGCGATCGCCTTCTCGGTGTCGTCGTACTTGTCGGCCGTGAACCCGGCGAGGGCGTCGTCCAGCGCGTCCGCCCGGACGGGAGCCGACAGGGCGCAGAGCGCAAGGCCCAGCAGGAGGAGCAGGACGCCGCAGCGTCCGCCCCCGAAGAATCGTATCGATCGCATGGTCTGGCCGGTCATGTCAGAGGTCGAAGGGCGACGGCGGGAGGAGGAGGCCGCCGCCCTTCGCAAGGGCTCGCCTGGTCAGATCAGGAGCCCTGACCGCCGCACTTCTTGGTCTTGGCGTTGTAGTTGCCGCACTTGAGGTCGACCCAGTCGGCCTCGAGGTCCTTGGAGCCCGGCAGGAAGTCCGACCACGCGTCGCCCGCGACCAGCTCGTCGGTCTTCGACACGACGTCGAACTGGCCGTCGTCGCGGATCTCGCCGATCAGGACCGGCTTGGTGATGTGATGGTTGGGCAGCATCTTGGAGACGCCGCCGGTGAGGTTCGCCTGCTCGATCCCGGGCAGCGCGTCGATCACCTTGTCCGGGTCCGTCGTGCCGGCCTTCTCGACCGCCTTCACCCACATGTTGAAGCCGATGTAGTGCGCCTCCATCGGGTCGTTGGTGACGCGCTTCGGGTTCTTGGTGAAGGCGCGCCACTTCTCGATGAACGCCTTGTTCTCGGGCGTCTCCACGCTCTCGAAGTAGTTCCAGGCCGCGAGATGGCCGACCAGCGGCGCGGTATCGATGCCGGCGAGCTCCTCCTCGCCGACCGAGAAGGCCACGACCGGGATGTCGGTCGCCTTGACGCCCTGGTTGCCGAGCTCCTTGTAGAAGGGAACGTTGGCGTCGCCGTTGATGGTCGAGACCACAGCGGTCTTCTTGCCGGCCGAGCCGAACTTCTTGATGTCGGACACGATCGTCTGCCAGTCGGAATGACCGAACGGCGTGTAGTTGATCATGATGTCCTCGTCCTTGACGCCCTTCGCCTTGAGATAGGCCTCGAGGATCTTGTTCGTGGTGCGCGGATAGACGTAGTCGGTGCCGGCCAGCACCCAGCGCTGCACGTCCTCCTCCTTCATGAGGTAGTCGACCGCCGGGATCGCCTGCTGGTTCGGCGCGGCGCCGGTGTAGAACACGTTCCGCTCGCTCTCCTCGCCCTCATACTGGACGGGATAGAACAGGATCGAGTTCAGCTCCTTGAACACCGGCAGCACGGATTTGCGGGACACCGAGGTCCAGCAGCCGAACACGACCGAGACCTTGTCCTTGGTGATCAGCTCGCGCGCCTTCTCGGCGAACAGCGGCCAGTTGGAGGCGGGATCGACGACCACCGGCTCCAGCTTCTTGCCGAGCACGCCGCCCTTCTTGTTCTGCTCGTCGATGAGCAGGAGCATGGCGTCCTTCAGCGTCGTCTCGCTGATCGCCATGGTGCCGGAGAGCGAATGCAGGACGCCGACCTTGATGGTGTCGTCGGCCGCGGCAGCAGGCGCCGGCGCGCCCGTCAGAAGCGCGGCGGCCATCGCGCCCGCCGCCGCCAATCCCCCAAGGAAGCTTTGCATCTATCGCTCTCCGTCGATCCGTTTCGCCTAGCGGCGGGCAGGACCTCGCAAGCGGGATGCCAACGAAGCAGGCGGCGTCGATCAACGGATTGCCTGAAAGTTGCGCCGCAAGCGGGCGCCGAGAGTGATCAATCGTTAAGCAAACTCGATTTTTTGCATAAGAAATGGGCGGTCTGGTTCCGGAAGGCATCCAGAAAGAGGCGCTCGCGAGGTGGCGCAAGCTTTGCTCGCTTCCCTCCATGGCGTGCGGAGCGAACATAGCCGCCCCTTCGCGCCGGTGATTCCAGGAGCAGTCGATGCGCAGAACATTCCTCAGGTCAGCCCTCGCAATGGCGGCGGCGTTCGTCCCGGCCGTCGCGCAGGCGCATGTCGGCGCCGGCGCGACGCACGGCTTCGCGCATGGCCTCGCGCATCCTGTCGGCGGGCTCGACCACGTGCTGGCGATGACGCTCGTGGGCGTCCTGGCCTTCCAGATGGGCGGGCGGGCGATCTGGATGGTCCCGGCCGCGTTCGTCGGCGTGATGATGCTCGGAGGCGCGCTCGGCGCGGCGGGCGTGGAATTGCCGTTCGTCGAAACCGGCATCGCGCTTTCGGTGGTCGTGCTCGGGGCGATGGTCGCGTTCCGGGCGAAGGCGTCCGCGGCGGCGGCCGCCACGATCGTGGGCCTGTTCGCGGTGTTCCACGGTCACGCCCATGGCGCCGAAATGCCCGCGACGGGCAGCGGCCTCTATTATGGCGCGGCCTTCGTGCTCGCGACGGTCGCGCTTCATGGCGCCGGCGCCGCGCTGGGCTACGTTCTGCATCTTCTGACCGAGACCAGGGCGAGCGCCCTCACGCAGGGCGTCGGAGGCGGCGCGGCGATCCTCGGCCTCCTGATCATAGCCGGCGCCGCCTGAAGCTGGCGCACGCGCCGACGCAGAGGGCTTGACGCCGCCGCCACGCATCTATACCTCGCGGTACGATACCGATCGGTATAGTTTGAGGGGGCGGCCATGAGGCAGGTTCTTAGCGGATCGAAGTTCTGGCTCGGCGCCGCTGTCGTGGGTCTGGCGGCCGGAGCCCTCTGCCTTCCCTCGGTCATCCCGGCCGGGGAGGCGACCGAAGCCGTCGCGGCGACGCCGCCGGCCGCCACGCCGGTCGCGGTCGCCAAGGTCGAAGCGCGCGAGATCGTCTCCTGGTCCGAGTTTTCGGGCCGGCTCGAGGCGGTGGACCGGGTCGAGGTCCGGTCGCGCGTCGCCGGCCAGATACAGACTGTTCATTTCCGCGAGGGCGCGCTGGTGCGCGAAGGCGCGCCCCTGTTCACCATCGACCCGGCGCCGTTCCAGGCGGAGGTCGAGCGGGCGAAGGCCGACGTCGCCGCCGCCGAGGCGCGCGTGACGCTGGCGCGCTCCGACGTCGAGCGCGGGCAGAAGATGACGGCGCTCGCGACCATTTCGCAGCGCGATCTCGACCAGCGGCAGAGCGCGCTGCGCGGAGCGGAAGCGAGCCGGCAGGCCGCCGAGGCGGCGCTGCGCACTGCGGAGCTCAACCTCGGCTACACGGAGGTCCGCGCGCCGATCGCCGGCCGCGTCGGCAAGATCGAGATCACGCCCGGCAATCTGGTGGCGGCGGGACCCGGCGCGCCCGTGCTGACGAGGCTCGTCTCGGTCGATCCGATCTACGCCAGCTTCGACGCCGACGAGCGGGCGGTGCTGGCCGCGGTCGACACCCTGCCCGGCGAAGGCGACCTGCCGACCCGGATCGACGCGATCCCGGTCGAGATGACGACCACCGCCGCGGGGCAGGCCGTTCGCGGCAAGCTTCAGTACATCGACCCCTCCGTGGATCCCGGCACGGGCTCCGTCCGGGTCCGCGCGGCGTTCGCCAATCCCGGCGGCCGGTTGATGCCGGGTCAGTTCGCCCGGCTCCGGATGGGGCAGGCGAAGCCCGAACAGGCCGTGCTGGTGAGCGAGCGGGCCGTCGGCGTCGACCAGGACAAGAAGTTCGTTCTGGTCGTGGGCGCAGACGACAAGGCGGCGTATCGCGAGGTCAAGCTCGGCTCGTCGACAGAGGGCCTGAAGGTGGTGCTGAGCGGGCTGCAGCCCGGCGAGCGCATCGTGGTCAACGGCCTGCAGAAGATCCGCCCCGGCGCCCTGGTCGCGCCCGAGCCCGCCGCGATGGACGGCTCGGCGCTGAACCAGAAGCAGGCTTCGGCGCAGTAAAAGCGTCATCCCGGACGGCCGTGAGGCCGATCCGGGATCGTCACTGAACAGGGGCCCCTGCGGGCCCGCATATCCTGAAACGATCCCGGCTCTCCGCTTCGCTGCGGCCGGGATGACGGCGCGCTCAACCCGGGGGCCGGCCATGAACATCTCGAAGTTCTTCATCGACCGGCCCGTCTTCGCAGGCGTGCTGTCGACCGTCATCTTCCTCGCCGGCCTGCTGTCCCTGCGCGTGCTCCCGATCTCCGAATATCCGGATGTCGTGCCGCCGCAGATCGTCGTGCGGGCGACCTATCCGGGCGCGAGCCCGAAGGTCATCTCGGAGACCACCGCGACGCCGATCGAGGAGCAGATCAACGGCGTCGAGGACATGCTCTACATGGCGAGCCAGGCGACCACCGACGGCGTCATGACGCTGACGGTGACGTTCGCGCTTGGGACGGATCCCGACAAGGCGCAGCAGCTCGTCCAGAACCGCGTCAGCCAGGCCGAGCCCCGGCTGCCCGCGGAGGTGAGGGCGCTCGGCGTCACGACGGTCAAGTCCTCGCCCGACCTGACGCTGGTCGTGCATCTGACCTCGCCGAACGGCCGCTACGACATGACGTATCTGCGCAATTACGCGGTGCTCAACGTCAAGGATCGGCTGGCCCGCATCCCGGGCGTCGGGCAGGTCCAGCTGTTCGGCTCGGGCGACTACTCGATGCGCGTCTGGCTCGATCCGCAGAAGGTCGCGGAGAACGGGCTCTCGGCCTCCGACGTCGTCAACGAAATCCGGGCCCAGAACGTGCAGGCGGCCGCCGGCGCCGTGGGCGGCTCGCCGACCCCGTCGGACGTCGACCTGCAGCTCTCGCTGAACGCGCAGGGTCGGCTGCAGAGCGAGGAAGAGTTCGGCGACATCATCGTCAAGACCGGCGCGAACGGCGAGATCGTGCGGCTGCGCGACGTCGCGCGCATCGAGATGGGCGCCGCCGACTACGCGCTGCGCTCGCTGCTCGACAACAAGTCCGCCGTGGCGGTGCCGATCTTCCAGGCGCCGGGGTCGAACGCCATCGAGATCGCTGACCGGGTGCGCGCCGAGATGGAGGACATCAAGGCCAACATGCCGGACGGCGTGGACTACTCGATCGTCTACGACACCACGCAGTTCGTGCGCGCCTCGATCGAGGCCGTGATCCACACGCTGCTCGAGGCGGTGGCGTTGGTGGTGCTCGTGGTCGTGCTTTTCCTGCAGACCTGGCGGGCCTCGATCATCCCGCTGGTCGCCGTGCCGGTCTCGGTCATCGGCACCTTCGCGGTGATGCACCTGCTCGGCTTCTCGATCAACGCGCTCAGTCTGTTCGGGCTGGTGCTGGCGATCGGCATCGTGGTCGACGACGCGATCGTGGTGGTCGAGAACGTCGAGCGCAACATCGAGGATGGGCTGCAGCCGCGCGACGCCGCCCTCAAGGCGATGCAGGAAGTGTCGGGGCCGATCATCGCGATCGCGCTGGTGCTGGTCGCCGTGTTCGTGCCGCTCGCCTTCATCAGCGGCCTGACCGGGCAGTTCTACCGCCAGTTCGCGCTGACGATCGCGATCTCGACCGTGATCTCGGCGATCAACTCGCTGACCCTGTCGCCGGCGCTCGCCGCGCTGCTGCTGAAGGGCCACGACGCGCCGAAGGACCGGCTGACGCGCTTCCTAGACTTCACCCTCGGCTGGTTCTTCCGCGGCTTCAATCGCGCCTTCAGCTGGGGCGCGCGCACCTATGGCCGCGGCGTCACCTTCGCGATCGGCCGCAAGGCGGTGATGCTCGCGCTCTACGTCGTCCTGCTGGGCGTCACCGGGCATCTGTTCCGCGTGATCCCCGGCGGCTTCGTGCCGGCTCAGGACAAGCAGTATCTGGTCGGCTTCGCGCAGCTTCCCGACGCCGCGACCCTCGACCGCACCGAGAACGTCATCCGCCGCATGGGCGACATCGCGCTCAAGCAGCCCGGCGTGCAGAGCGCGGTGGCGTTCCCGGGCCTGTCGATCAACGGCTTCACCAACTCGTCCAACGCCGGCATCGTGTTCGTCACGCTGACGCCGTTCGAGGAGCGCCGCGACCCGTCGCTCAGCGCGGGCGCGATAGCCCAGAACCTGAACCGGCAGTACGCCGGCATCCAGGAGGCCGTGATCGCCATGTTCCCGCCGCCGCCCGTCCAGGGCCTCGGCACGATCGGCGGCTTCAAGCTGGAGATCGAGGACAAGGCCGGCCTCGGCTACGAGGCGCTCGACCAGGCCACCAAGGCCTTCCTCGCCAAGGCGCAGACCGCGCCCGAGCTCGCCGGCCTGTTCTCGTCCTATCAGGTGAACGTGCCGCAGCTTTTCGCGGACATCGACCGCACCAAGGCGCGCCAGCTCGGCGTGCCGATCACGGAAGTCTTCAACACGCTGCAGATCTATTTCGGCTCGCTCTACGTCAACGACTTCAACAAGTTCGGCCGGACCTACTCGGTCCGCGTCCAGGCCGACTCCAACTATCGCGCGCGCGCCGAAGACGTCGGCTTCCTGAAGGTGCGGTCGAACTCGGGCGACATGATCCCGCTCTCGGCGCTGATGACGGTCAGGTCGAGCGCCGGCCCGGAGCGCGCGATGCGCTACAACGGCTTCCTCTCCGCCGACATCAACGGCGGCGCCGCGCCGGGCTATTCGACCGGCCAGGCGCAGGCGGCGGTGACCAAGATCGCCGCCGAGACCCTGCCGAAGGGTTTCGCCTTCGAGTGGACGGAGCTCACCTATCAGGAGTTCATCGCGGGCAATTCCGGGCTGATCGTCTTTCCCGTCGCGATCCTGCTCGTGTTCCTGGTGCTGGCCGCCCAGTACGAGAGCCTGACGCTGCCGATCGCGATCATCCTGATCGTGCCGATGGGCATCCTGGCGGCGCTCACCGGGGTCTGGCTGTCGGGCGGCGACAACAACGTCTTCACCCAGATCGGCCTGATCGTGCTGGTCGGGCTATCGGCCAAGAACGCGATCCTGATCGTCGAATTCGCGCGCGAACTCGAGCTCGCGGGACGGACGCCGATCCAGGCGGCGGTCGAGGCGAGCCGGTTGCGGCTCAGGCCGATCCTGATGACCTCGCTCGCCTTCATCATGGGCGTTCTGCCGCTCGTCACCTCCGTGGGGGCAGGCGCCGAGATGCGCGCCGCGATGGGCGTCGCGGTGTTCGCTGGCATGATCGGCGTGACGGCCTTCGGCCTGTTCCTGACGCCGGTGTTCTACGTCGTCATCCGCATGTTGGCGGGCGGCCGCAAGCTGAAGGGCACAGGCGCGCACGCGCCGCTCACGGGCGAGCACGAGCCCGCCCCGGGCGCCCCCGGCGCGCCCTTGTCGATCGGTTAGGGCCTTGCGAGGCGAAAGCGTCCCCACGCGCTCGCCAGGCCCTGACGGTGGCGGCCGCCGAAGAAATTCGGCGGCCGCCGACCTGTTTCGATTTCGGTAGAAGAAGGGAAGCGCCGAGACCCGAAGGGGTCAGGCCACCTCGGCGGCGCGGTCGGCGCGGACCGGCAGCGCCCGAAGCGCAAGCTCGGCGACGCGCTCGAGTTCGCAGCGGCTA
>NZ_JBJKEX010000133.1:0-7458 GCF_045505405.1 Hansschlegelia beijingensis
GCGTGGCGCGATAGCGGGCGGGCCGCCGCTCAGCGGCCGGCCGAAGCGCCCCTGGTGAAGGCGTCGTCGATCCGCCGGGCGAGAGCGGCGTAGTCCTCGTCGAAATGGTGCCCGCCGGGCAGCTCCAGCCGGGCCGAAGCCGGAAACACGTCGGTCGCGCAGGCGACGTCGTTGTCCTTCTCCTCGAGCTCCTCCTTGCCGTAGACGCACATCACGCGGTCCATCGGCAGGCCGGCGGAGGGCTTGAGCACGTCGTGCTGGCCCGAGCCGACGCCGAGCCAGCCCGCGACGCTGACCTGGAAGTCGGCGGTCTTGGAGAGGCCGAGCAGGGCGATCAGGCCGACCTGATCGCGCACCGAGCGGGAGATGCGCTGCCAAGCGAAGGGGATCACGTCGGCGCCGAAGGAATAGCCCGCGAGCAGGATGCGCTTCGCCTTCCACTCCGGGCCGTAGCGGCCCACGATGGCCTCGAGGTCGTCGCCGAGTTCGCGGGGCGTCTTCTCGTTCCAGAAGTAGCGCAGCGTGTCGACGCCCACGACGCCGTAGCCCTCCTGCTGGAAATAGCCGGCCACGCTCTTGTCGAGATCGCGCCAGCCGCCGTCGCCGGCGTAGATGACCGCGAGGCCCTTGGGGTCCGGACGGTTCGGCGGATAGAGCACCAGCGGCAGCGAATTCACCGCGTCAGGCTCGGCGCCGCCGATGTCGAAGGCGGCCTCGCGCGCCTCGGCGGCCATGTCGGCGCCCGCGTCCTGTTCGACGACCTCGGCGTTCGGCAGGTCTTTCACGAAGTTCTTGAGGTCGTCGGCTGCGGGAGCGGGCGTCAGGATGCGCCACTCGCCCTGCAGGCCTTCCGGCGGATCGCGGCCGATGATGAGGTCCGGCCCGTCCCGCGTGGTCGATTTTGGTCCGTCGCAGAGCGGCTTCGGCAACGGCGCGCGGTCGCTGAAGCCGACCGACACCGCGCCGGAGAACATGTTGGCGGGCGCCTGCGCCAGCATCGCATAGGCGATGTCCGCGCCCGCCCCGACGCCGAGCAGCACCGGCAGCCGGTAGGTCTTCATGCCGAACCTCTTGCCGGCGAGGCGAGCGTAATCCTCGATGTCGCCGGACAGGAAGATGCACTCCTCGGATGTCCGGGCGGCCCCGGCGAGATAGCGCGGCAGGTCGATCGCGATCACCGCGCCGCCTTCCCTGGCGATCGCCTCGGCTTCGGCGGCGCGCGCCGGCGTCCAGCCGTCCATGCCGGAGATCAGCGCTACGATCGCCGAGGGCTCGGCTGCGGGCGCGATGACGGCGACGTCCTTCAGCGTCTCGTTCTCGACGGAGGCGCGGCGGAGCTCATCGGCCGCCGCGGGCCCCGCGAGGCCGGCGAGAATGGCGAGCGCGGCGAGCGGCGACGGCGCCTTCACGCGGCGGAATCCTCGGTCAGCGTGGGCTCCGCGGCAGCCGCAGAGGGCGCGGCCCGCTTCGGGGCGCCGCCGATCAGCGCCGTGATGTCGAGCAGGATCTGGGGCAGCACCCAGCCGCCTGGGCAGGCGAGATAACGCGGCTCCCAGACCGGATCGAACTTCGACTTGTAGGTCCGAAGACCCTCGAAATTGTAGAAGTTGTCGCCGTAGCGGAACAGGAAGGCGCCGACCCTGTTCCAGGTCGGCCCGAGCGGATGGTCGGCGAGGCCGGAGAGCGGGGCCATGCCGAGATTGAACCAGCGATAGCCGTCCGCCTTCGCCCGGATCATGAGGCGGACGAACAGCGCGTCCATCACCCCCTTGGGCGCGTCGGCCGCGTAGCGCATCAGGTCTACGGTCGCTTCCTCGTGGTTGGCGCCGTACCAGAGATTGGCGAAGCCCACGATCCGGCCGTTGTGGCGCACGACGGCGATGTCGAAGTGGCGCAGATAGTCCTCCGACCAGAAGCCGAGGGAGAAGCCCTTCTCGCTGTTCTTCTTGGAGGACATCCAGGAGTCGGAGACGCGCTTCAGCTCCGGGTAGAGGGCGACGGCGTCCCGCGCCGGAACCACGGCGACCTCCAGCCCCTCCTTGCTGGCCTTGCGGTCGACATAGCGCCACTCGTAGCCGGCCTTGCCCTCCAGGGTGAACTTCGAGAGGTCGACCCTGGCCTCCTCGCCGAGCTTCAGCAGCGACAGGCCGAGGTCCAGATAGGTCGGCAGCCGCGCGACGCTCGCCTGGTAGAACACCGGCCAGCCGCCATGCTGGTCGGCTAGCTCGCGGAACGACCAGAGCAGCTCGGAAGTGCGCTCGGCCGGGCCGACCGGATCGCCCATCGCGACCCAGCTGCGGCCCTGGACCTGGTACATGATGAAGGCGTCACCGGCTTCGGAGAACATGAACCGCTTGTCGCCCAGGAAGGCGAGGTTCGAGTCCGCGCGCGGCGAGGTCGCCACGATCGCGGCGATCCGCTCCTCGGGTTCCGGGGCCGTGTCGCGCGGGCGGCCATGCCGATGCAGCAGCGCGTGGAGGCCGATCGCGAGCGCCGCGACGCAGGCCGCGAGGCTCGCTCGCAGGAAGCGCGGGGCGTCGCCCCGATAGGCGAAGTCCCACCACATCTGGTTGGTGTAATCGACGTCCTGATAGGCGAAGAAGCCCAGCCAGATCGAGCCCGCCAGCACGATCGCGACGGCTGCGAGCCAGGCCGGGGCGAGGTCCTGGTCCCACAGCGAGGCGCGCCGATAGAAGGCGCGGCGGTTCACCGTCAGAAGCGACAGCACCACGCCGAGCACGATCGCTTCCTCGACGTCGAACCCCTTGGTCAGCGAGAAGATCAGTCCCGCCGTCAGCAGGACCTGGGCGACCCGGTAGGCGCTGTCGAGCCGCCGCAGGAGGCCGTGAGCGACCACCAGCAGGACCACGCCGACGACGCTCGCCAGCAGGTGGGACGCCTCCACGAAGGGCAGCGGCACGACCCGCCGCAGGACATGCAGCCGGTCCGTCTCGGCCGGCAACGCGCCCGAGACGAGCAGAACGATGCCGCCGAGGAAGACCGCCGCGCCGAGGACGATCGGGGCGACCGGCCGCATGACGGCGGCCAGCATGACGCCGGCGCGATGCATGCGGCCGCGCCGGCGCGCAAGTTCGGAGCCGCCAAGCAGCGCGAGCGCGAGCGTGAACGGGATGAGGTAGTAGACGACCCGCCACAGCAGCAGGCTCGCCAGCACCGCGTCGGTCGACAGGTTCGGCAGGGCGAGCAGGACGGTCGCCTCGATGACGCCGGCGCCGCCGGGCGCGTGGCTCAGCATGCCGAGCGTCATCGCGACCACGAACAGCGCCGCGAAGGTCGGGAAGGCGATCGCCGCGTCGGCCGGAAGCAGGATCCAGAGCGCGAAGGCCGCGCCCATCAGGTCGACGACGCCGATCAGGATCTGTGCGCCCGTCGACTTCACGTTCGGCAGAGCGAGCCGGTAGCCGTCGATCGTCACGGCCCGCTCGCGCCGGCCGATCCAGATCAGATAGGCCCCGAGCGCGACCAGGATGGCGACGCCGAGCGAGGTGTTCACCGTGACGGAAAGACCGTCCAGCCTGGAGACGTCCGCGGCTTCGGTGACGAGGCCGAGCGCGAGCGTGAAGAAGATGCCGATCCAGAGCGTCAGCGCCGAAATCGCCGTGATCGCGGCGACTTCGGCCGCGCCCAGTCCGGCGCCGGCGTAGATCCGGTAGCGCACGGCCCCCGCGACCACGATCTGGAAGCCGATCGTGTAGGAGAGCGCATAGCCCGTGAACGAGGCGAGCGCCGCGATCGGGTACCCGACGTCCCGGCGCTTGATGTGCAGGATGCCGAACCAGTCGTAGCCCGTGAGGGCCACGTAACTCGCCGCGGTGGCGGCGAGCGAGATTCCCAGCACGCGCCAGGGCGTGGCGGCCGCGGCGGCCTTGACGTCGGCGATGTCCACTTCCTGCACGAGCCGGTGCAGGACGAACAGCACCATCCCGAACAGCAGCAAGGACCCGCAGGCCCCGATGGTCCGCCACGGCGCGCGCGCCGCCAGGGCGCGGAGCTTCGGGAACTGCGCCGTCGGGATCGGGTCGATTTCAGGCGCGCCTGCGGCCACGGGTTGGCTATCCGTCCGGCCGTCCGGCTGGTCGGTCACGCGCGGTTCAAGCCGCGGCTCGGTATCGGCCGTGTCGGTCGGTCGGGACATGTCTGCCGTGAGGAGATGTCATCCAGCCCCCGGACGCGCAACCCGGGACCAGCGGCGGACGAAGACAAACACGTCATCGCGGCGGACATAGGGCGGTTCTTAACGCTATTGTCCTAGCAGGAGGCGAAACGCCGCAAAAGTTCAACGGCGACACGAGGTCTCTTTAGCGGGAGAGCTGTCGATGGCCCTGGAGCCACGCACGCCGCCCAGCCCTTCGGCCGACGCGGATCCGCGCCTGACGTCGGGGGCGCCTCCGCTGGTCGTGAGCGTCGAGGGAGGTCTCCTGCGCGGCGATCTCGCGGCGGAAGCCGCGCTCGCCTTTCTGCGCGAGAACCCGTTGCGGATCTTCACGCTGCTGCTCTGGCTGCTGCGCGATCCGGCGACGCTGCGGCGCCGGCTGGCGGCTCGCGACGGTATCGACGCCGGCGCGCTTCCGGTGAACGACCCTCTGGTCGAACTGGCGGAAGCCGAGCATGCGCGTGGCCGCGAGATCCACCTCATGACCGAGGCGGATCCCGGGTTCGCCGCGCAGCTCGCGGGCCGGTTCGACTTCGTCGACGGCGTGGTCGCGGGCGAGGGCGGCGAGGCGCGGGCCCGGGCGCTTCAGAAGCGTTTCCCCGGCGGATTCGCCTATGCGGGCGGCCGCGCCGAGGATCTGCCGGTCTGGCGCGCGGCCCGGGAGGTCGTGGCGGTCGAGGCGGACGGCGCGACGCTGCGCGCGGTCGAGACGCTCCAGAGGCCGCTCTCCGTCATCCCTGGCCGGCCGGTCGGCCTGCGCACGATCGCCAAGGCCGCGCGCGTGCATCAGTGGGCCAAGAACGCCCTCGTGGCGGTTCCGCTGGTGCTCGGCGGCAGAGCGTTCGATCCGCATGCGTGGGCCACGGTTCTGATCGGCTTCCTGCTGCTCGGGCTGCTCGCATCGTCGACCTATGTCCTCAACGATCTGTGGGACATCGACGACGATCGCCGGCACTGGTCGAAGAAGGACAGGGCGTTCGCCAGCGGCCGCCTGTCGATCTGGGCCGGGCTGACGGCGGCGCCGATCGGGATCCTGATCGCCCTCGTGGGCGCGGCGCTGCTCGGCGGCGCCGTGCTGGCCTCATTCCTGGCCTATCTCGCCGTCACTCTGGCGTACTCGTTCCGCCTCAAGCGGATCGCGGTGCTTGACGTGTTCACGCTCGCGGCGCTTTTCACGCTCCGCCTGGTGATCGGCATCGCGCTCGCCGCCGTTCCGGGATCGCCATGGCTTCTGGTCTTCTCCATGTTCATCTTCTCGTCCCTGTCCTTCGCCAAGCGCCACACCGAGATGGTGCGGGTGGCGCTTTCCGGGGCCGAGAAGGCGAGCGGGCGCGGCTACCTCGCTGCGGACGCGCCGTTCCTGATCGGCATGGGGGTGTCGACCGGCATGTCCGCCGTGCTGGTCATGGTGCTCTATCTGATCGAGGAGGCCTTCCGGGCGGGCTTCTACACGACGCCCGCCGCCCTCTGGGCGTTCCCCTGCGTGCTGTTCCTCTGGCTCGGACGGGTCTGGGTGCTGTCCGGCCGGGACCAGCTGAACGACGACCCGGTGGCCTTCGCGGTGCGCGACAGACCGAGCCTCGCGCTCGGCGCCGTGATGGCGCTGGCCTTCGTGGCGGCGGTGCTTCCGCGGTCTCTCGTGTTCTGGTGAGGCGTTCGATGTACGAACTCGCGCAGGCCCTGATGCCTCCCGCGATCCGGTCCCGCATCTCTCCCGAAGAGCTCCGCCGCATCGGCCGCTTCCTGCTTGCCGGCGGCTTCGCGGCGCTGGTGAACTGGGCCGCGCGCTTCCCGCTCAACGAGGTGATGCCGTTCGGCGCCGCCGTGATCGTGGCCTATGCGGTCGGCATGGTGGTGGGCTTCTTCCTGTACCGCTTCTTCGTGTTCGAAGCGCAGCAGGGCGACCCTCGCTCGCAGCTCTGGAAGTTCGTGGTCGTCAACCTCGTCGGCGCCGTCGAGGTCTGGGCGCTCGCGGTCGGGTCCGTCCGATGGCTGGCGCCGGCGATCGGCTGGACGCTCTGGGTCGAGCCGATCTCGCACGCGGCGGCCATCGGCATCGGCGCCGCGACGAGCTATGTCGGCCACCGGCTGCTGACGTTTCGACAGAACTGACACGGCGCGGCCCGACGTCGCGGCATCTTGCGATCCCTGAGCCGCGGCTCACATCGGAGCGGCGGCTCTCCGCCGCCCTCCCAGCGCCGCCGTCGTCTGCGCAGCGCAAGCCTCCCGGGACGTTCGTTTGACCTACAGGCCTGAGATCGACGGACTGCGCGCGGTCGCTGTTCTCGCCGTGCTGCTGTTCCACGCGACCGGGATGCTCCCGGGCGGCTTCGCGGGCGTCGACGTCTTCTTCGTGATCTCCGGCTACGTCATCACCTCGATGCTGGCGACGGAGCTCGACGCCGGCCGCTTCAGCCTCGTCCGCTTCTACGAGCGCCGCGTCCGGCGGCTGTTTCCCGCGCTCGCCGTCACGATTTTGGTGACGGCGGCGGCTTCGGCCATGATCCTGCTGCCGCTCGACCTGAAGGCGATGGGCAAGAGCGCGGTCGCGGCGGCCCTGATGGTCTCTAACGTGCTGTTCTGGGACGAGGCCGGCTATTTCGACGCGGCCGCTCAGACCAAGCCGCTTCTGCACACCTGGTCGCTCGCCATCGAGGAGCAGTTCTACCTCGTCTACCCCCTGCTGCTCGCCGGGCTCTGGAAGTTCGGGCGGCGAGGGCTGCTGTGGACCCTGGCGCTACTCTTCGGCCTGTCGCTCGCCGCCGCCGTATGGATGGCGCCGGGCCAGCCGCTGACCGCCTTCTACCTCGCGCCGTTCAGGCTATGGGAGCTCATGCTCGGCGGGCTGATCGCGTTGCGGCCTGTCAGGCGGCTCGAAGGCGACGTTTTCGCCGGCCTCGGCGTGGCGATGATCGCGGTGTCCTTCTTCATTTTCAACGCCGAGAGCGACTTTCCCGGCTGGCCGGCCTTGCTGCCGACGGTCGGAACAGCGCTCGTCCTCAACGGCGCCCGCGCCGGGACCGCGGTCGCCCGCGCGCTTGCGGCGCCTCCGGCCGTGTTCGTGGGCAAGATCTCGTACTCGCTCTACCTGGTGCACTGGCCGCTCATCGTGCTGCTTGAGTACCGGGACAATGCGCGGCTCGGCCTCATGGGCGGGCTCGCCGTGATCGGCGTCTCGCTGCTGCTCGCCTGGCTGTCCTGGCGTTTCGTGGAGCAGCCGTTCCGCCAGCACGCTCCGGGCCGGCCGCTGCGGGTCTTCAGCCGCGCCGCCGCCGCGACGGCCT
>NZ_JBJKEX010000134.1:0-7451 GCF_045505405.1 Hansschlegelia beijingensis
TGGCCGAGCGGCGCAAGTTCACGCCGCACGTCACGCTGGCGCGGCTGCGGGACAGCTCCTCGCGCGCGGTCGCGGACTATCTCGGCCTCCGGGGCGGGCCGCCAGGCTTGTCGTTCCGGGCCGAGCGCTTCGTGCTCTACTCGTCGCGCGACTCGGTCGGGGGCGGCCCCTATGTGGAGGAGGCCGCCCACCCGCTGCGGTGAGCGCGGTCAGGACGCCTTGCGGATCAGGCGGCGGACGATGCCGGTGCCGGCGGCCTTCGGGCGCTCCGGCGTCTCGACCGCCTGCGCGGCCGCCACGCGGTCGATCATCAGCCGCAGCCCTTCGGCGTACAGGTTGATGTCCGCGCGGTTCAGGGCGTGCAGCTTGGCGATCTCGCGCGGCGTGACGTCGACGCGCTCGTTGATCGCGTTGTAGCGGCGGTTGAGCTGGGGCGCGTCTGCGCCGAACAGCAGCGCCAGCCCCAGCTCGAACCGCTCGGTGATGCCGACGAAAGCGAAGTCCTTGAGCTCCACGCCGCCCAGGAAGGTGGAATGGATGTTGCGGATCCGGTTCTTGCGGGCGAAGCCCGTGAGCGGCAGCGTCCCGGCCTTGATCTCCTTGTCGAAGGCCCATTTGGTCGGCCGCTCCTTGATGAAGGAGTAGTGCGAGATCACCCGCTCGACCGGATCGCGCAGCCAGGTCCACAGCTGCCGGCGCGGATCGACGATCGCGGATTCGACCAGGCTGAGATGGTAGTGCCCGTGCAGCACCTCGACGCCGGCGTCCGCGAGCGCCGGCAGGCGGGAGGCGAGCTCCGCGCGCGGCACGCGCAGCAGCGGATGCGTCGCGGGATCGTTCGCGCCGTAGAACAGCGCGAGCCGGTCGCCATAGAGATCCTTGAGCGCGTTCCGGAAGCTGGTGCCGGCGGTTTTCGGGATGTGGATCGAGAAAATCATTCGGCGGGAGGTCTCCGGACCGGGAACTGCGTGACTGTCGCGCCTGCGAGACGAGGGCGCCGATGGGGTTGACCGCCGTTTCGGGCGGGAGCATGACACGGGCCTCAGGAGCCAGAGAAATGCAGAAGTTCGATACCCTGACCGGCGTCGCCGCGCCCCTGCCGATGATCAACATCGACACGGACATGATCATCCCTAAGCAATACCTGAAGACGATCAAGCGGACCGGCCTCGGCAAGGGACTCTTCTCGGAGCTGCGCTACAACGCGGACGGCAGCGAGAACCCGGACTTCGTCCTGAACAAGCCCGCCTATCGGGATGCCCAGATCCTCGTCGCCGGGGACAATTTCGGCTGCGGCTCTTCGCGCGAACACGCGCCCTGGGCGTTGCTCGACAAGGGCATCCGCTGCGTGATCTCGACCTCCTTCGCGGACATCTTCTACAACAACTGCTTCAAGAACGGCATCCTGCCGATCGTGGTCTCGCCCGAGGACCACGCCAAGCTGATGGACGACGCCGAGCGCGGCGCGAACGCCCGCCTCACCGTCGACCTTGAGGCGCAGGAGATCCGCGGCCCCGACGGCGGCGTGGTCCGGTTCGACATCGACCCGTTCCGCAAGCGCTGCCTCCTCGAGGGCCTCGACGACATCGGCCTGACCATGGAGAAGGCCGACCGCATCTCCGGCTTCGAGGCCAAGCTCGCCGCCGAGCGTCCCTGGACCTGACCAGGGCGGCGCGCCGGCCGACCGAGGCTGGCGCCGGCTTCCTCCGACCTTTCACGCCGCTGGCCGCCTCGCCCGGGACGGCCACGCCACATCTTCGCGTCCATCCGAGACAGCTCCATGACACGTCGCCTGATCTCCACCGGTTCGCCTTTCGAGAAGACGGCCGGCTACAGCCGCGCCGTGGTCGACGGCGACCTCGTCTTCGTCTCGGGCACGACCGGCTATGACTACGCCACCATGTCGATGCCGGAGGACGTCGAGGCGCAGGCCCGCAACGCCTTCGCGACGATCGCCAAGGCGCTCGCCGAGGCCGGCGCCTCCTTCGAGGACGTGGTGCAGACGCGCTATTATCTGGTCGAGCCGTCGGACGCCGAGGCGCTGTTCCGGGTCACGGGCGAGATCTTCGGAGAGATCCGGCCGGCCAACACGCTGATCGTGTGCCGCCTGCTGAAGCCCGAGATGAAGATCGAGATCGAGGTGACGGCCCGCCTCAGGAGCTGACGAGCCGCAGCGACCCGCGGTCGATGGCGGCGAGCACGCGTTTCAGCTCCGGGCCCCGTTTCAGGATCAGCCCGGTGGTCGTGACCACCGCGTACTCGCCCTGCTTGCGCGCGAGCCGCGGCGTCTTCTCGATCCGGTAGAGCGCGAGCTCGCCGGCGCGCCGGAACACCGAGAACACCGCCCGATCCTTCAGGAAGTCGATGGCGTAGTCGCGCCATTCGCCGGCCGAGACCATGCGGCCGTAGAGATTGAGAATCTCGTTGAGTTCCTGCCGGTTGAACGTGACCTGGCTGGACGAGACTTCCGGTGCCGCCGCCGAAGACGCGTGACGCGGGATCAGCCGTATAGGCTCCGGATCGATCATTGAGCCTCCCGGGGACGCGCCCCGCTCACGCGCCCATGATCGCGGAGCCGGCGGACGGACGCAAGCCGCGGCTCGCCGTCACTGCGCGAGCGCCTTGAGGAGCGCCGCCTCGAAGGTGGCCGGATCCTCGATCTGCGGCGCGTGGCCGAGGCCGGGAAACTCCACGAGCTTCGCGCCCGGAATCGTGGACGCGGCGCGGCGACCGAGCGCCGGATAGTCGCCGAGCCGCTTTGCGACCTCGGGCGCCGCCCGGTTGGCGCCGGGCGCGGTGCGGTCGTCCTGGCCGATCATCAGCGTGGTCGGAACCGCGATCCGCGGGAACTCGTAGACCACCGGCTGGGTATAGATCATCTCCGACGTCCGGGCGCCGATCCAGGCGATCCGGTCGCGGCCCGCCCCCGCATACATGCCGGCGTTCATCTCGACCCAGCGGTCATAGGCGGGCTTCCACTGGCCCCCGTAATAGAACTTCGTCTGGTACGCCTTGACGGTGTCGAAGCTGGTCTTCAGCTCGGTCGCGTGGAGCGCGTCGATCGTGGCGTAGGGCACGCCCTCGGCCTTCCAGTCCTCGAGCCCGAGCGGGTTGACCATCACGAGGCGCTCGGTCGCCTCCGGGTAGGACAGGGCGTAGCGCGCCGCCAGCATCCCGCCCATCGAATGGCCGAGGATCGCGGCCTTCCGGACGCCGAGGCTTTCGAGCAGCGCATGCGTGTTCGCCGCGAGCTGCGCGAAGCTGAACTGGTAGCCCTCGGGCTTGGAGGATTTGCAGAAGCCGATCTGGTCGACCGCGATCGTCCGGTAGCCCGCCGCGGTCAGCGCCGCGATCACGCCCTCATAGGTCGCCGCGCAGAAGTTCTTGCCGTGGAGCAGAACGACCGTCCGGCCGTTCGGGCGCTCGGGCGCGACGTCCATATAGGCCATTGAGAGCCGCTGGCCCTGCGACACGAGCTCGAAGCGTCGCACCTCGTGCGGGTACTCGAAGCCTTCCAGCTCAGGCCCGTAGGAGGGGTGGTCGGCCGCCAGAGCCGCGGTCGGGAGAAGGATCGCGCTCAGCAGCGCCGCGATGAGCCCGCGCGTCCTCAATAGGGGTCGCGCGCCAGCCGGGCGGCGGTCGTGGTCAGGTCCAGCACCGCGATCTCGGTTTCCGCTGCGCCCAGGATGGGCCCGGGCTGGCCGCCGGTGCCGGACTGCACCAGCACCGCCAGACCGTCGGCGCCTGCGCTCAGGACCTCTTCGGCCGGCGCCTCGAACCGGGCGTGCGCGCCGTCCCAGGCGCCGAGCCGCGTCATGTGCCGCACCACGTTGACGTAGGTGGCGGTGCGGCCGGCGTTCTCGCCGCGCCCGATCTGGACCTCGCGGGCGCGCTCGAACGAGAAGGCCCAGACTTCGGCGTGCGCATAGGCGAGCGGCTGGCGCGGCGCCGAGACCGCGACTTCCACGCGGCCGTCGCGGACCTTCAGGCTCACCGGCAAGGCGAGGCCGCCGGCCGCGTCGGCCCGCGAAATCGCCCCCATGACGGCCGCGCCGTCGCCCCCGACGGTCGCCTCGCCGCCGTTCACGACGATCTGCGGCGTGTAGACCTTGCGGTCGCCGCGGGCCAGCGCATAGGCGCGCTGCCTGGCCGTGTTGGCCGGGCTCGCCAGCGTGTCCTTCCAGCCGAGATAGTCCCAGTAGTCGACCGGGAGGGTCAGCACGAGGGTCCGGCCGTCATGCGCGAGCTCGCCCGCCAGCCGGTCGGCGGGCGGACAGGAGGAGCATCCCTGGCTGGTGAACAGCTCGACCACGCTGCGGGGCGCCTGCTCGCCGGCCGTCGCGCCGCCCGCCCATGTCAGGCATCCAGCGAGGAGAGCGGCGAGGGCGATGCGCATAAGGTTCCGGCCGGTTGAGTGAACCAGAGGCAGTTATGGGTATGGGCGCCGCCGCCCGCCACTCACATGGCGGTGACGCGCGGCGACGTGATGAGCCCTCAGGCCGCAAGACTCCGCAGCACGTAGTGCAGGATGCCGCCGTTGCGGAAGTAGTCGAGCTCGTCGAGCGTATCGATCCGGCAGAGCAGCGGGACCTTGCGGACCGCGCCGTCCGCCGAGGCGATCTCCGCCTCCAGCGTGACGCGCGGGCGCAGTCCGTCCGCCAGGCCGTGGATGGTCACGGTCTCGTCGCCCTTCAGGCCGAGCGTCTGCCACGACGTGCCCTCCTCGAAGGTCAGCGGGACGACGCCCATGCCGACGAGGTTGGAGCGGTGGATGCGTTCGAAGGACTGCGCGATCACGGCGCGCACGCCGAGCAAATTGGTGCCCTTCGCGGCCCAGTCGCGCGACGAGCCGGTGCCGTATTCGCGCCCGGCGAACACCACCAGCGGCACGCCCTCGGCCTTGTAGCGCATCGCGGCGTCGTAGATCGGAAGCTGCTCGCCGCTCGGATAGTGGATCGTGACGCCGCCCTCGACGCCCGGAACCATCTGGTTCTTGATCCGGATGTTGGCGAAGGTGCCGCGCATCATGACCTCATGATTGCCGCGGCGCGTGCCGTACTGGTTGAAGTCCTGCGGCCGGACCTGATGGTCGCGCAGATATTCGCCCGCCGGGCTCGCGAGCTTGATCGAGCCGGCCGGGGAGATGTGGTCGGTGGTGATCGAGTCGAGGAACAGGCCGAGCACCCGCGCGCCCTCGATGTCCGTGACCGGCTTCGGCTCGCGATCCATGCCCTCGAAGTAAGGCGGGTTCTGCACATAGGTCGAGGAGCTGACCCACTCATAGGTCATGCCGCCCGAGACCTCGATGCCCTGCCAGTTGGCGTCGCCCTTGAAGACGTCGGCGTATTTCGACTGGAACAGCTCGCGGTTGATCGTCTTGCGGATGAAGTCGGCGATCTCGGCGGACGACGGCCAGATGTCGCGCAGATAGACCGGCTGGCCGTCGGAGCCGACGCCGAGCGGCTCGGTCGCGAGATCGACCTGCATGGAGCCCGCGAGCGCATAGGCGACCACCAGCGGCGGAGAGGCGAGATAGTTCGCCCGCACGTCCGGGTTCACGCGGCCTTCGAAGTTGCGGTTGCCGGACAGCACGGCGGCGGCGACGAGGTCGGCCTCGTTGATCGCGTCCGAGATCTCCTCGGGCAGGGGTCCCGAATTGCCGATGCAGGTCGTGCAGCCGAAGCCGACGAGGTTGAAGCCGATCTTGTCGAGCTCGGCCTGCAGGCCGGACTTCTCCAGATAGCCCGCCACCACCTGGCTGCCCGGCGCGAGCGAGGTCTTCACCCACGGCTTGCGCGTCAGGCCCTTGGCGGCGGCGTTGCGCGCCAGCAGCCCGGCGCCGATCATCACGCTCGGGTTGGAGGTGTTGGTGCAGGAGGTGATGGCGGCGATCACCACGTCGCCATGGCCGAGATCATGGTCGCGGCCGGCGACCGGCGCGCGCTTGCCGGCCTCGCCCGGCTTCTTGAACTCGCCCTCGAGAGAGGCGAGGAAGCCCGTCTTGGCCTCCTTCAGCAGCACGCGGTCCTGCGGCCGCTTGGGGCCGGCGATCGACGGCTCGACCGAGGCGAGATCGAGCTCCAGCGTGTCGCTGAACACCGGATCCGGCGTGTCGGACGTGCGGAACATGCCCTGCGCCCTGGCGTAGGCCTCGACCAGCGCGACGCGCGCCTCGTCCCGGCCGGTTTCGCGCAGGTAGCGGATGGTGTCGGCGTCGATCGGGAAGAAGCCGCAGGTCGCGCCGTATTCGGGCGCCATGTTGCCGATCGTGGCGCGATCCTCGAGCGCCATGTTGTCGAGGCCGGGGCCGTAGAACTCGACGAACTTGCCCACCACGCCCTTCTTGCGCAGCATCTGGGTCACGGTCAGCACGAGGTCGGTCGCCGTCACGCCCTCGCGCAGCGCGCCCGTGATCTTGAAGCCGATCACCTCGGGGATGAGCATCGAGATCGGCTGGCCCAGCATGGCCGCCTCCGCCTCGATGCCGCCGACGCCCCAGCCGAGCACCGCGAGGCCGTTGACCATCGTGGTGTGGCTGTCGGTGCCGACCAGCGTGTCCGGATAGGCGACCTTCTCGCCGTTCTCGTCCTTCGTCCAGACGGTCTGCGACAGGTATTCCAGGTTCACCTGGTGGCAGATGCCGGTGCCGGGCGGCACCACGCGGAAATTGTCGAACGCCTGCGCGCCCCAGCGCAGGAAGCGGTACCGCTCGCCATTGCGCTCATATTCGAGCTCCACATTGCGGCCGAAGGCGCGCGCATTGCCGAACTCGTCGACGATCACCGAATGGTCGATGACCAGGTCGACCGGGACCAGCGGATTGATCTTCTTGGGATCGCCGCCGAGATGCTTCATGGCGTCGCGCATCGCGGCGAGGTCGACCACCGCCGGCACGCCGGTGAAGTCCTGCATCAGCACGCGCGCCGGTCGGAAGGCGATCTCCCGGTCCGAGCGGCGGTCGGCGAGCCAGCCCGTCATGGCGCGGGCGTCGTCCGCCACCACCGTGCGGCCGTCCTCGAAACGCAGCAGGTTCTCGAGCAGCACCTTCATCGAGAAGGGCAGCCGGGACACGCCCGCGAGCCCGTTCGCCTCGGCGTCGGGGATGCTGTAGTAGCGATAGGTCTCGCCGCCCACCGACAGTGACTTGGCCGAACGGAAGCTGTCGGGATGGGACACGGGCGGTTCGCTCCTCGGAATGCGCGGCGGCGCGGGCGGCCCGAACTCGGCGCGGGTGCGCTGCACAAGATGGACGTGAGGTCCTTATAGGTGAAGTCTTGCCCGGGTTGAAGACGCTTGAGCCCCGAGCGCGCCTTGCGAAAACCGCCGGGCTTCGAGGGATTCCAACATCCCGGTCGGCTGCCCGATGAGGCTGGTGGCCGAGGCGCTGGCGGTCGCGCGCGGCGGCCGTCCGATCCTGCAGGGGGTGAGCCTCGCGGTCCCGGCGGGGGGCG
>NZ_JBJKEX010000135.1:0-7445 GCF_045505405.1 Hansschlegelia beijingensis
TCCGGCTCACCTCCGGCTGGTGGCGCCAGGTCAACCGCAACACGGTGCGGGCCGACGCGCTCGCGGGGCTGCTGGGCGCGCTGCTGGTGCTGCCGCAGGGCATCGCGTTCGCGACCTTGGCCGGGCTTCCGCCGCAATACGGCCTCTACAGCGCGGTCGTGCCGACCATCGTGGCCGCCGTCTTCGGCTCGAGCCTGCACGTCGCCTCCGGCCCCACCAACGCGAACTCGCTCGCGCTGTTCGCGGCGATCAGCCCGCTCGCGGCGGCCGGCAGCCCGGAATACGTCACGCTCGTGCTGGCCGTCACCGTGATGGTCGGCATGATCCAGTTCGCGGTCGGGGCCTCGCGGCTCGGCGGGCTCACGGACTTCCTGTCGCCCTCCGTCCTGCTCGGCTTCATGAGCGGCGCGGCGATGCTGATCGCCTGTTACGCGCTGCCGGACGCCGCCGGCCTTCCGGCTCACGCCGGACGCGGGCCGTTCGCGGCCGTGACCTCGGTTTTCGCCGAGTGGCGCAAGATCAATCCCGGCGCCGTGGCGGTCGCGCTCGCGACGCTCGCCGTCACCCTCGGCGCCCGCGCGATCTCCCGGCGGCTGCCCTTCATGCTGTTCGGCCTCGCGGCGGGGTGGCTCGTCTCGGAGGCGCTGACCTTCTGGGGCGGGCCGGAGGCCGTCGAGGTCATCGGCGCCATCCCGACCCCGATCCCGCCCTTCAGCATGCCGGTCCCGCCGCTCGACAGCCTGCCGCATCTGGTGCCGATCGCCGGCGCGCTGGCGGTGATCGCGCTCGGCCAGTCGGTGTCGATCGCAAAGGCGGTGGCGGCGCGCTCGGGGCAGCGGATCGACGTCAACCGCGAGTTCATCGGGCAGGGCCTGTCCAACATCGCGGGCGGGTTCTTCTCCTCCTACCTCTCCTGCGGCTCGCTCAACCGGTCGGTGCCGAACCTCGAGGCGGGCGCGCGGACGCCGCTCGCGGCCATCATGTCGGCGGGCTTCCTGATCGTCATGGTGGCGGTCGCCGCGCCGATCCTGCGGGACATCCCCACCGCGGCGATCGCCGCGCTGCTGCTCTACACGGCCTGGAGCCTGCTCGATCTCGGCCGTTTCGCCGAGATCGCGAGGCTCAGCCGGATCGAGTTCGCGGTCGCGGCGACGACCTTCGTGGCCATGCTGTTCCTGCCGTTCCACGTCGCGATCCTGATCGGCGTCGCGTTCTCGCTGGTCGCCTATCTGCACCGGACGTCGCACCCCAACATCCTCGCGCTCGCGCCGGACCGGGACACCGAGGTCGGCCGTTTCACGCCGCTGTCGCACCTCCCGGAGGCGCGGGAATGCCCGCAGCTCAAGCTGCTGCGCATCGAAGGCGCGGCCTATTTCGGCGCCGCCCCCTATGTGGGCGACCGCCTGCACGACTTCCGGACCCAGTCGCCGACGCAGAAGCACCTGCTGGTGATGGCGCGCAGCATGAACTTCATCGACCTCGCCGGCGCCGAACTCTGGGAGAACGAGCTCAAGCGGCGCAGGCTTGTGGGCGGCGACCTCTACTTCCACAGGCCCCGGCAGGCCGTTCTGGACCTCTGGCGCAAGACCGGTTTCCTGAAGCGGCTCGGGGAGGATCACGTCTTCCACTCGAAGGCGGACGCGATCGGAGCGATCTTCCGCAAGATGGATCCGAAGATCTGCGCGGCGTGCCAGGCGCGGATCTTCAGGGAATGCGGCGAGGGCTCGGCGACCTCGTTCTTCGACGCCAAGGCCGCCGGCAGCTACCGGGACGACGAGGCGCCCCTCGAGCCCGCCGCGCCCCCGCCCCGCTGAACCGCCAGGCCGCGACGACCGACAAGCGGCTCCGCGGCTCGCACGAAGGGAGCTCTCTCTTCTCCCTCCCTCGCAGAGGGGAGGGTGGACGGGCGAAGCCCGGCCGGGTGGGGTGCTGGCAGAACAGAGCACTACGCCCGAAGACCCCACCCGACCCCTCGCTGGCGCGAGGGGCCACCCTCCCCACGGCTTCGCCGCGAGGAGGGAGAAGAGGCGGCGCCGCGGACGGAGGGCGCTCTTTCCCTCCCTCGCAGAGGGGAGGGTGGACGGGCGAAGCCCGGCCGGGTGGGGTGCTGGCAGAACAGAGCACTACGCCCGAAGGCCCCACCCGACCCTTCGCTGCGCGAAGGGCCACCCTCCCCACGGCTTCGCCGCGAGGAGGGAGAAGAGGCGGCGCCGCGGACGGAGGGCGGTCTTTCCCTCCCTCGCAGAGGGGAGGGTGGACGGGCGGAGCCCGGCCGGGTGGGGTGTTTTCAAGGTTGAGCACTACGCCCGAAGACCCCACCCGACCTCGGCCTGGGCCGAGGCCACCCCTCCCCGTGGCTTCGCCCCGAGGAGGGAGAAGAGCTCCCGTTCTGCTACGCTCGGGGGATGTCGGTCGAACGGTCGCGGGAGCTCCGCAAGCGGATGACGCCGCAGGAGGTGCGGCTCTGGGCGCGGCTGCGCGAGCTTCGGGCGCTCGGCCTGCATCCGCGGCGGCAAGCGCCGATCGGCGGCTTCGTGGCCGACTTCGCGTTTCTGCGCCAAAAGCTGCTGATCGAGGTTGACGGCGGCCAGCATGGCGTCGAGCCGCAGCGCGATCACGCGCGGGAGGCGACGCTTGCTGCGGAAGGTTTCCGGACGCTGCGCTTCTGGAACATCGACGTCGACCGCAACATCGAAGGCGTGCTGGAGACGATCCTCGCCGCGCTCGAGGAGAGACGCCGCGGCTGACGCCCTTTCTTCTCCCTCCCTCGCAGAGGGGAGGGTGGACGGGCGGAGCCCGGCCGGGTGGGGTGCTCTCAGGACAAGGCGCTACGCTCGAGAGCCCCACCGGACCCTTCGCTCGCGCGAAGGGCCACCCTCCCCACGCTGCGCGTGAGGAGGGAGAAGAGATGTTGTTAGGCTTTTATTCCTTGACATCCCGCTTCACCCATGCTCTCCTCCGGAGGTCCTTCTCCGACAGGAAGGCGTGTCCGGACCGGCCGGCCATGCGGGGGAGGAGCGGCGCCTGCGCCTGCGAGCACCGGAGCTTGCGGTCCCGGGACGTCGGCTGCGGGCCTAGTGGGACGCTTGCGTCTCGCCAGGATCATAGGCCGCCCGCCCCGCACTAGGACGGGGCCGCGCCGTCGAGCGCCTTAAGGCGCGGGATGGGTTTTGGGTTTCGGCGCTTCCTTGGAAGCGGCAAGGCCAAAATCCGCAAAGGGACCGACCCCGCAAGGGAGAACGGGCCGCCCGCGACCGGAGCGCGGCTTCCGCCAGCTGATGAACAAGCCGCCGCGCGTGGAGCGCCGGGTGACCGGCCAAAATACGCGTAAAACCACGGTGGCCCGGCGCTCCGCGCCTTCCGCTGTCGCTGTTTGAACCGGATGAAGGATCTGGAGCCGTGCGACCCGGCGGATCGCGCGCGTCTCGATCAGCGCCGCTCTACGCCCAAGACCCACCCGGCCGCGCTTTCGCGCGTCCACCCTCCCCACGGCTCCGCCGCGAGGAGGGAGAAGAGGCGGCGCGGCTCGGACGAAGGGCGCTCTGTCCCTCCCTCGCAGAGGGGAGGGTGGACGGGCGAAGCCCGGCCGGGTGGGGTGTTCTGAGGACAGAGCGCTACGTCCGAAGGCCCCACCCGACCCTTCGCTTGCGCGAAGGGCCACCCTCCCCACGCTGCGCGCGAGGAGGGAGAAGAGAGCGTCGACGCTTGCAGGAGCCGGCTTCCCGGGCGGCGCGAAAAAAAGGCCGGCGGGGATCGCGCCGGCCTTTGGCTGCAGAGGGAGAAGGCGGTCAGGCGGCCTTCTTGCTCGCCTTGCCGGCGAGGCCGAGGCCGAGCAGGCGGTCGGCGTTCTTCCAGGTCGCCTTTTCCCAGGCTTCGGGGGAGAGGCCGAGCTGCCGGAAGTCCTCGACGCCCTGCTTCATCGGCCGGAACGGATAGGAGCTGCCGAACAGGAACTGGTCCGCCATGAAGTGGTTGGCCGCCTCGACGTAGAGATTGCCGCCCGGGCAGAAGGTGTACATGTCCGGCGACACGTAGACGTTCTCGTTGCGGAACGCGACGGTCACGATCTCCCGCACGTTCGGGTAGAAGCCGTGGCAGCAGACGATCGGCAGCTTCGGGAAGGTCTTGGCGACGTTGTCGACCGCATAGGGGTCGTTGAGGCGCAGGTCGGGCGTGGTCGGGCCCGACATCACGAAGGCCGGGACGCCGAGCTGCTCGCACACCTCGTAAAGCGGCATCAGCCGGTAGTCGTCGGCCCGCAGCGGGGTGGCGTAGAAGCCGGCGTCGAGGTTGAGGCCCTTCATGCCGAGCTTCTTGATCGCGCGGGTGGCCTCCGCGACGGCGGCCTCGCGGCCGAGCTCGATCGGGTCGACGGAGGCGATCGGCACGAGGCGCTTGCGGTTCGCGGCCGCGACGGCGGCCAGATCGTCGTTCGAGACGCGCACGCCCGGCACGCTGCGGGCGACCATCACGGCGACGCTGATGCCGGCGTCGTCCATCTCGGAGACCACGCCGCCGGCGTCCTTGGCGCGGGTGAAGTGTTCGATGTCGCGGCCGCCGACGCGCTTGTTGAGCCACTTGACGACTTCGAACTGCGGCGTATCCGGCTGCGCGCCGAAGAAGGCGTGAAGAAACGCCGGCCGGCTTCGCATGTCGACCACGGGCGTATTCGTCGGATAGGCCTCGGACATGTGTTTCGCTCCTGAGGGGTGTTCTTGCTTGTTGTGCGCGACGGCGCCGACGCGTGGCCGCCGATCATCCGGCGGCCGTCGGAACGGCCATGTTCGGGAACGCTCAGCCGGTTACGCCCCGCCACTATCCCCGCGCGCAGAGCCTCAAGGCCATTCGATTTTCTGCATCGTTTCATAGAAGCCGGTTATTCCGCCCAAGGATCGGCTGGACCCATGGGGCGCCTTGAAAGCGGATATCCCGGTCAATGGATTGATAGACGCAAACGAATTTACAGCCGGAATCTGCGGCTCCACCCTGAAGTTTGCGCCGGCGTCAAAGAACCGGCCGTCAGGTCATGGGAGAGAACATTGAGCCCATTCGAATGGAGGTCCGTCGGCGACCACGATCCGAAGCGGCTGGCGGAGGCCCGCAACCAGCTTCTCAGCGCGACCCAGTGGCTGGCGCGGATCGAGCGGAGCTACGCCGCGCCCCACGACCCCGAGGTGAGCCTGCGGTGGCTGGACGACCGCAACGTCATCTCGACCCATGATCTCGGCTCCGATCTGAGCCTCGTGCTCAACGTCGACGACCTCAGGATGCAGTTCAACGAGGCCGGGAACCCGTCCGACCACGAGATCGACGTCGAGGAGAGGTCGCCGGCGCATATCGAGGCTTGGCTGCTCATCGAGCTGCTGCACCGGGGCGTCGACCGCGAGCGATTCTCGAAGGATCTGCCCTATGACAGCGTGGGGCTGCTGAACGGCGACGGCGTCGAGTTCTCACCCGGCGAATACGAGCCCGAATTGCGGGCGCTCGACGCCTGGATGCGCAACGCGGCGCAGGCGATCAAGGCCGCCGCGGCCGCGCCTGGCGGGCAGGACGATGTGTTGCGGGTGTCGCCGCGCGACCTGCGGGTCCAGGCGGCGGCGGGCGGCCGGGTGCTCGGCTTCTCGCCCGGCGACGAGATGATCCCGGAGCCGTTCTTCTTCGTGGCCGCGGCAGGCGGACCCAACGGGGCAGGGGAGCCGATCGCCGTCCTTCGCGCCTCGGAGATCCGTGATTCCGACGCGCCCGAAAGGGTGATCGCCTTCCTCCGGTCCGGCGGCCAGCCGACGACGCACTGAGCGTCGTCGGTGCCTATCGGGGCCGCGCCGGCGCCCTCAGGCCGGCAGGGGGACTGCGCTTCTCGCGCTCTCGCGGCTCGTCTCGCTCGACAGCGGGGCGAGCGAGGCGTTTTCGGGGGTGATCTCCGCAAGGCGGGCGTCGAGGCCGCCCTGCTTGTTCAGCTTCTTGACCGCGCTGACCAGCGTGGCCGCCATCGGCGTCATGATCTCGCCCTCGGCCCAGAACAGGCAGACGTCCTGGCTCACCACCGGGTCGACCAGCCGCAGCGCCCTGGTGCCGCGATGCAGGCCCGGCATGTGGGTGAAGTGCGAGGGGATGATGGTGCACAGGCCCGCGAACTGGACCTGGAACATGAGGTGCAGGATCGACTCGGACTCCACCTTCGCCTCGGGCGCGGCTCCGACCTTCTCGAAGATGCGGTCGACGAAGCGTCGCTCGTGCATGCCTTCCCGCAACATGGCGAGCGGCAGTCCGGCCGCCTCGCTCCAGCTGATCTCGTCACGGCCCCGGAACTCGGCGACGTCCGGCACCAGCAGGCTGAGGTTCTCCTTGTAGATCTTCAGCGTGTTGCGCCGCCCGAGTTCGGCCTGGTCGAAATAGGTGAGGGCGACGTCGAGGGTGAAGTTGTTGAGCCCGGTCTTCATCGCGTCGTTGCCGAGAAACTGAACGTCCATGGCGACGTTCGGGTGCTGTTCGCGCACCATCTGAAGCAGGACCGGAAGAATGGGCGACATCGACGGCATCGCGCCCATGCGCAGCCGGCCGTGCAGGTTCTTCTGCATGGCCGCGACCTCGTCCCTCATCGCCTCGCAGTTCGCGATGACGTTGCGCGCCCACTTCGCGACGCGGTCGCCTTCCGGGGTCAGCCCGCAGAAGCGCTGTCCGCGGCCGCGCAGGAAGATGGGCACGCCGATCTCCAGCTCCAGCTGCTTGATGCCGCAAGACAGGCTCGGCTGAGTGACGTTGCACTTCTGCGCTGCCCGGCCGAAGTGCCCCTCCTCCACCACCGCCGTCAAATACTTGAACTGACGAAGAAACATGGCGTGCTCCATCCCAACAGTCACCGGACGAAGATGTCGCGACGTCCGGACGGCCGTTACCGGCTCTTTGGAATTAGTGTAGTTGAAGCCGCGCCGTACGCAATCCGATTGATGGCTTCAATTATTGAAAGAAGCGAACGGATCGTTTTTGGGCGCAGGGAGTCTCGGTTTCCCGCTGCGGTTGTTTTCTCACGATTAAGTCAAGACCACTGCCTTATCACGGTGGGGCAGCCCAATGGATGAGCTTGCACTGGCCGTGGGCGTCATCGGCCTGATCGCCGGCGTGATGATCGGCTGCGTCGGGGTGGGCGGCGTGATCGTGGTGCCGGCGCTGGTCTACGGCCTCGGGCTGAGGATCCAGGACGCCATCGCCTCAGCGATGATGGGCTACATCCTGACCGGTCTGATCGGCACCATGGTCTACGCCCGAGCCGGGTCGATCCGCTGGTCGCTGGCCGGATGGATCGCGGTCGGGGCGGCCCCGGGCGCTCTCGCAGGCGCCTGGGCCAGCAACGGGGTCGATCCGCGGCTGCTCGAACTGCTGGTCGGCGCATTGGCGCTGTGGTCGGGGGCGAACAGCCTGATCGGCGGAGGGGGCCACGCCGAGCG
>NZ_JBJKEX010000136.1:0-7436 GCF_045505405.1 Hansschlegelia beijingensis
CATGCGTTTGCTCGAACAGCTCGTGCAGAGCTTTCGAACTCGGTCCGAACGGCGACGGGATCAACAGGCCGAAAAAGCTCATCGCCTCCAGCGAGAGCCCCGCGCTCTCGGCCGCGCGCTCCAGGATCGACCGGGTGCCGGAGCCCGGCTCGCGCAGCGTCCAGCGGCTGTCGGCGAGATTGCGCCCCTCGATGGTCCGGCCGTCGGCCCAGGGATGGCCCGGCGCGACCACCAGCACGAGCTCGTCCTCCGCCACCGGAGCGACGCTGAGCGTCGGGTCCTCGACATCCCCTTCGACGATGCCGAGATCGGCGGTCCCCTCGCGGACCAGCTTGGCGACCGACTCGGTGTTGCCGATGGTCAGCTCGACGGACACCCCCGGAAACTGCTCCTGGTAGCGGTGGATCAGCGGCGGCAGCCAGTAGCTCGCGACCGTCTGGCTGGCGCCGAGCGCGAGCCGGCCCTTCTTCAGCCCGGCGAGATCAGCCAGCACCGTCTCGGCGGCCGCGGCGCGGGCCAGCACGGCGCGCGCCTCGTCCAGAAACAGCCGGCCCGCCTCGGTCAGCACGATCCTCCGGCCGACGCGGTCGAACAGCTTCGTGGCGTAACGCGCCTCGAGCGTCGCGACCGCGGCGCTGGTGGCGGACTGCGTGAGATGCAGGTCGCCGGCGGCGCGGGTGACGTGCTCGCGCTCGGCGACGGCCACGAAAATCCGGAGCTGTTCGAGGGTCATCGGCCTTCTGTCATGCGGCGAGCTTCACGAGGACGAGGCTGAAGCCCGCGATGAATAGGAAGGACGCGAGGCCGAGAAGCAAGGGCCGCAGACCCATCGCCCTGAGCTTCCGCAAATCGGCCGAAAGCCCCATCGCGGCGAGCGCCACCGAGAGCAGAAAGCCGGTCGCGGTCGCAACCGCAGCCTTGGCTTCGGCCGGTATGACGAAGACGCTGTTAAGCGCCGCGAGCGCCAGGAAGCCGAGCACGAACCACGGCATCGGCGCGTCGCCGCCGCCTTCGCCACGCCGCGCGGCGAAGAAGCCCAGCGCGAGCACCATCGGCGCGAGCAGGATGACCCGCGAGAGCTTGGCGATGGTCCCGAATTCGCCGGACTCCTGGCCGTTCTGGAACGCGGCGGCCACGACCTGCGCGATCTCGTGGATCGAGGCGCCCGACCACAGGCCGTAGGCCTGCGGGTCGAGATGCAGCAGGCCCGGCAGCCACGGATAGAGGAACATGGCGATCGAGCCGAACACCGTGACGCAGGCCACCGCATAGGCGACGTCCTCGTCCGAGCCGCGCGTCACGGTGTTGGCGGCGATCACCGCGGAAGCGCCGCAGATCGACGTGCCGGCCGCGATCAGCTGCGCGAGCCGCGCCTCGACGCCCAGCAGCCGGCCGAGCCAGATCGTGAAGACGAAGGTCGCGACGAGCGTCGCGGCGATCACCGCAAGGCCGCTGACGCCGACCTCGGCGACCTGGCCGAAGGTCAGCTGCAGGCCGAGCAGAATGATGGCGAGCCGCAGGATCCGCCGCAGCGAGAACGCCACCCCGGGACCGGCGAGCGCCGGCATGCCGAAGAGGTTGCGCGCCGCCATGCCGATCACGATCGCCAGGATCATCGGGCTGAGGGCCGTCAGCCCCGTCGTCCAGCGCGTCGCATAGGCGAGCCCCGCGACCCCGAACGCCAGCGCCACCCCCGGCAGCAGCCGCCCGCCGGCCTGGGCGGCCGTCATCCAGACCGAAGCCGGCTGCGGCAGCTCGGCCGCGTGAGAGTTCATCATCATTCGTCGTTCTCCTCGCCGGGAGAAATGACGCATTGCGGTAGTTCATAAAAACGAATTGTCTGCCTCAGAACGTTCGTAAAAATCGAACGATAATGAGCCGGCGCGTCGGCGGCGGCCGTCACGGTTTCGGCCGCGTTCCGGAAGCAGCCGCCCGAACCTCCGCGTCATGCCCGCGCCTTCGCGCGGGTATCCACGACTTCTCTTGCTGACGTTGCGCGGAAAGAAGTCGTGGATGCCCGCAAGCGGGCATGACGGCGAGGCGGGGCCTGCGGGTTCGTCATACGCCCGAGGACGACGGGCTGCGCCCCACGCCCAAGACCCCACCCCGACCCCTCGCTAGCGCGAGGGGCCACCCTCCCCACGGCTTCGCCGCGAGGAGGGAGAGAGGCGTCACGCGTGGGCGAAGGGCGGCGTCGGACGCCCGAGCCGTCCCGGCTGGGCGAAGGGCGCTCTTTCCCTCCCTCACAGAGGGGAGGGTGGACGGGCGAAGCCCGGCCGGGTGGGGTGTCTTCAGACGGAACCGCCCGAACCTCCGCGTCATGCCCGCGCCCTCGCGCGGGTATCCACGACTTGGTCTCAAGCGCGACGGGGAAGGAAGTCGTGGATGCCCGCAAGCGGGCATGACGGCGAGGTGGGTCCGCGGGCCCATCGTAGGCCGACGACGACGGGTGCGGCCTTCGCCCAAGACCCCACCCGACCCCTCGCTGCCGCGAGGGGCCACCCTCCCCACGGCTTCGCCGCGAGGAGGGACAAGAGCGTCGCCGGCGCGCGGACAAACGGCGTCGCACCCCAAAGCGCAGCGGGCCGAGGAGCGGTCGGGAACTTAAAGAAGAGGGAAAGTGGAGGCTTCTGTTGCCAGGCGCCTCCGGGCCCCGCCCGACAGCTGCTAGACCGTCAGGACTTTAGGTTTGGTCTTTCAAACCGCTCACGCGGCCTGAGCAACCGGAGCATAGTTGTCGTTGGCAACTATAGAAAGGCCCGATAACGGCGGTACCATGCCGGGCAAAAGCCCGCCCTTTACGCCCCCGTCGATCCTGTTTCGCCCCCGCCGAAATCCGCGATCTTGCGCGGACTTTGGTGGAGGCGCCGGGTACTGCCCCCGGGTCCGAAGGGTTTATTGCGGCGAACGTTTATCACCATAGCCGGATGCCTCCGGCGGGATTGAATATAGGGGACGCAGCGGCGCGGCGAAAGGGGTGATCGCCCGCCCGGGCGCGATGTCGCGCGTCAGTACCGGCGGAACGACGGCTTGATCTCGACGATGTCGGCGAACCTGACGGTCTCGACCAGCGCGCCGCCCTCGTCGCAGATCTCGATCCGGTCGCCGTCGAGCGGGCGGCCTTCCTCGATCTGTTCGGCCAGGATGTCGCGCGCGCCCACGATGGCCGCCGCCACCGCCTGGGCGAGCCCCTCGAACTCGGCCCCTTCGGCGTCTTCGGTGAAGCCGTCACGGTCGCGGATGTGCAAAAAATATCGCGGCATCGGGTCTCGGGCGCTCGGGTGACGCTTGCTTCCCGCCTGCAACGGGGACGGGAGGGCAACCGTTCCACCGGAGTCGCGCCATAGGCCCGTGCGGCGCCACAGGGCCGCGCGGGGCGGCCCGGAAGCCTCACATGGCGAGGGCGAGGCGCCCGGCTTTGGGGCGTCGGGCGCGGGGCATGGTCGAGGGTTCGGCGCCGCGGCGAAGCCCCTCGATGACGCCCGCCAGGAAGCGCCGGCACCGCGCATTGACCGGGTTCGCGAGCTTCACGGGAAACGTCGGGTCATAGGCCTCGAGCGTCTTCAGGAGCGCCTCGAGCCGAAACAGCAGCTGGGCCCGCTCATGGGGCGGCGCGCGGAGCAGCTCCCGCGAGAGCTCGCCCGCGAACTGCCGGGCGTGGGAGCCGATCTCGTCGTCCTGCGCCAGGGCGCAGGACAGAAAGCGGGCGCGGGCCCTGCTTTCGACGCCTTCGATGTTCATGGCGGCCGTGCCTCGTCATGCCTGTCCGAGCCCCGAGCGGACCATGGCGGCGATGACGGCCTGATGACGTGCGTCAGGACTCCCGGCCGGCGAACTGCGCTTCGTGAAGGCTGCGATAGAGCCCGGCCCGCGCGAGCAGATCCTGGTGCCGCCCCTGTTCGACGCGGCCGCCGGCGTCCACCACCACGATGCGGTCGGCGTCGCGGACGGTGGCGAGCCGATGCGCGATGACCAGCGTGGTGCGCCCGCGGGCGAGCTCGCTGAGCGCCTGCTGGATCAGCCGCTCGGTCTCGGTGTCGAGCGCGGAGGTCGCCTCGTCGAGGATCAGGATGGGTGGGTTCTTCAGGAACATGCGGGCGATCGCGACGCGCTGCTTCTGCCCGCCGGAGAGCTTCACGCCGCGTTCGCCGATGACGGTGTCGAGCCCGTCCGGAAGCGAGGCCACGAGGCTTTCGAGCCGCGCGCGCCTGGCGGCGTCCATGATCTCGGCGTCGGAGGCGCCGAGGCGGCCATAGGCGATGTTCTCGCGGATCGTTCCGGCGAACAGGAACACGTCCTGCTGCACGACGCCGATCTGCCTGCGCAGCGAGGCGAGCGTCATGTCGCGGATGTCGATCCCGTCGATGGTGATCCGGCCCGAGGTCACCTCGTAGAAGCGCGGCAGCAGCGAGCAGAGCGTGGTCTTGCCCGCGCCGGAGGGTCCGACGAACGCCACCGTCTCGCCGGCCCCGATGGCGAGGTCGAGGTCGCGCAGCACTTCGCGCCCGCCCGAATAGCTGAAGCTCACCGCCTCGTAGCGGATGTCGCCGCGCAGCGACTTGACCTCGATCGCGCCCGGCCGGTCGACGATGTCCGGCTCGGTCTCCAGGAACTCGAGGTAGCGGCGGAAGCCCGCGACGCCCTTCGGATAGGTCTCGATGACCGCGTTGATCTTCTCGATCGGCCGGAAGAACACCGTCACCAGCAGCAGGAAGCCCACGAAGCCGCCCTGGCTCAGCTCGCCGGTGATCACGAAATAGCTGCCGGCGATCATCACCACGAGCTGGGTGAGCCGCATGCTCAGATAGCTGAGCGAAGTGCTCGCGGCCATGATCCGGTAGGCGTGCAGCTTGGTCGCGCGGTAGCGGACGTTGTCCTGGGCGAACAGGCGGCGCTCGTGGTCCTCATTGGCGAAGGCCTGCACCACCCGGATGCCGCCGACATTCTCCTCGATGCGGGCGTTGAAGGCGCCGACGCGGCCGTAGAGCTCGTGCCAGTTGCGCGTCATCCGCCCGCCATAGCGGCTCGTCACCCAGGCCGTGAGCGGCAGCGCCGCGGCGGTGATCAGCGCGAGCTTCACGTCGACCGAGAACATCAGCACGAAGGCGCCGATCACCGTCATCACGGCGATGAACAGGTCCTCGGGGCCGTGATGCGCGACCTCTCCGATCTCCTCCAGGTCCTTGGTCAGGCGGCCGATCAGGTGGCCGGTCTTCTGGTTGTCGAAGAAGCCGAAGGACAGCTTCTGGAGATGGTCGAACGCCTTGCGGCGCATCTCGGTCTCGATGTTGATGCCGAGCATGTGGCCCCAATAGGTGACCACGGCCATCAGACCGGTGTTCAGCAGGTAGATCGCCAGCAGGCCGAGCACAGCGAGCACGACCAGGCCCCAATGCTGGCTCGGCAGCAGGTCGTCGACGAACATCTTGACCGCCAGCGGGAAGCCGAGCTCGAGCAGCCCCGACACGACCGCGCTGGAGAAGTCGAGGATGAAAAGCCGTCTGTGGGGTCTGTAGTAGCCGAAGAAGCGCCTCAGCGTCGGCTGCGCTCCGGGCGATCGCTGCGTGTCCATGGGGCGAGGCGATAACGGCCTGTGAGCCGCGCGTCCACCATGCTCGCGCGCCGTGCGGCGGGAGCCGCCAGGCCGCCTGCGCCTTCATGGCCGCGTTCGAGGGGCAAACGTTCCCGAAACGCCTTCCTCAGGCGGCGGAATCCGCCGCCTCGCTGGGCCAAGGACAGCGCGCGCCGTGGCATTGTGCATACCCAATGCGGCGAATTGTGCTGTCTTTCGAAACGCAGTAGGGAGGGAAAATTCTCGTGTGCATCCGGAAGAGAACATGGCTCGCAACATTCTAGTTCTTGGGGCGTCTTACGGCTCGTTGCTGGCGACGAAGCTGTTGATGGCGGGCCACAACGCTACGCTGGTGTGCCGGCAGAAGACTGCTGATCTGATCAATGGCGAAGGCACTGAGGTCCGCATCAAGCTGCGCGACGAGCCGACGCACCGGGCGATCTTCTCGCGCGACCAGCCGGGCAAGCTCGACGCCACGCCCCCGCAGGACGTCGACGTCTCGAAATACGACCTGGTCGTGCTGGCGATGCAGGAGCCGCAATACGCCAACCACACGATCCGCGTGCTGATGATCAAGATCGCGGAGGCCGGGCTGCCCTGCCTCTCGCTCATGAACATGCCGCCGCTGCCCTACCTGAAGCGGATCCCGGCGCTCGCCGGCATGGACCTCGAAGAGGCCTACACCAACGCCTCGGTGTGGGAGCGCTTCGAGCCGGGCCTGATGTCGCTCTGCTCGCCGGACCCGCAGGCGTTCCGCCCGCCGGAGGAAGGGGCGAACGTCCTGCATGTCGGCCTGCCGACCAACTTCAAGGCCGCGACCTTCGAGGACGAGGCGCACAACCAGCTGCTGCGCGAGCTCGAGGCCGACATCGACGCCGTCCGGATCGACGGACACGAAGTGCCGGTGAAGCTGAAGGTGTTCGATTCGCTGTTCGTGCCGCTCGCCAAATGGTCGATGCTGCTCACCGGCAATTATCGCTGCATCACCACCGGCGAGCCGCAGTCGATCCGCGACGCCGTGCATGGCGACCTCGAACTCTCGCGGTCGATCTATGAGCATGTCGACGCCGTCGCCCGTCGGCTCGGCGCCGACCCGAGCGACCAGGTGCCGTTCGAGAAGTACGCCAAGGCGGCCGAAAGCCTGCTCAAGCCGTCCTCGGCCGCCCGCGCGGTGGCGAGCGGCGCGCCGTTCATCGAGCGCGTCGACCTGCTGGTGAAGCTGATCGCGGATCAGCTCGGCATGCCGAACGCCGAGATCGACCGCACCGTGAAGACGGTCGACGCCCGGCTGGGCGAGAGCATCGTTCCGGGCTGAGCTCCAGGGACGCGAGGCGGGAGCGCTCCGGAGGGAACGCTTCCGCCTCGCCCTTCTGCGACATCGACGCGTCCGCGCAACAAGGCGGGCGCGACTTGGTGGTCGGTGAGCCATCGCCATCGCGGCGGACAGGGTCCATATCAGGCGTCACGTCGGGATTCGAGGTGACGAGATGGCCGCTGCGAGCGCGCTGAAGCTCCGCATCGAAGGCATGGACTGCGGGTCCTGCGCCCAGAAGATCGAGACCGCGATGCGCCGCTTGCCCGGCGTCGCCGAGGTCGAGGTGAGCGTCTCCGCGGCCTCGATGTCGATCACCGTCGACGAGGACCGCACCAGCCGCGCCGCCATCCGGGCCAAGATCGACGCGCTCGGGTTCAAGGCCCACGATCCCGCCGCGGCCGGGGCTGATCCGTCCCACGATCACGACCACCAGGAAGGGCCCTGGCACGCCTCCTCGAAGGGGCGGCTGGTGCTCGCGACAGGGGCTCTGCTCGCCGCGGCGTGGGCCGTCTCGCTGGCGGAGCCCGGCTGGGCGGCTTGGCCCTATGT
>NZ_JBJKEX010000137.1:0-7427 GCF_045505405.1 Hansschlegelia beijingensis
CGGGCGGCCTCGGCCACGACGGCGGGGCCGCGGCCCTGCACGGCGTCGAAGCTCTGCTTGCCGCTCTCGGACAGGATGCCGACCAGATTCACCACGGCGTCCGCGCCCTGAACCGCCTGCGCGACTGATTCGGGGAATCGGACATTGGCCTGCACGGCCACGATCTGGCCGACGCCGCCGAGCGGCTGCAGATGACCGGCGAGATCCGGCCGGCGGACCGCGACGCGGACGCGCCAGCCGTCGCGGGCGAGCGCGCGCACCACGTGCCGGCCGATGAATCCGGAGCCGCCGAACACCGTGACGAGCTTGTCCCCGACCGGCCGGCGGACTTCAGCGATCGTCATTTTCCTGGTCTCCTTGCGGCCTCGCGCCGCGGGCCGGCCAGACCTAAGACAGAAGCCGGGGGCCGTAAAGCGACCGCCGCGTCGCCTACGCCATTGACACGGCGGCCTCCGGCCCCCTAAGACCCGCCGCGAGCCCAGGTGGCGGAACTGGTAGACGCGCACGGTTCAGGTCCGTGTGGGTAACACCGTGGAGGTTCGAGTCCTCTCCTGGGCACCAAGACGCCGACCGGCGCCGCGAGATTTCGCGGCGCCGGGGCGGCCTCTCCCCTTAAGGGCCGCCGTCGGCGCGCGTCCGATCCTTCCAGAGGCGGCAGCATGACGATCCGGTTCCATCGCGGCGACCTTCCCGACGGCTATGCGGCAGGCGCCGCCGTCGCGATCGACACCGAAACCCTCGGCCTCAATCCCAACCGCGACCGGCTCTGCCTGGTTCAGCTCTCGACCGGCGACGGCTCCGCCGATCTCGTGCAGATCGCGCCTGGCCAGAACAGCGCGCCCAATCTCGAGCGCCTGCTGCGCGACCGTTCGGTTCAGAAGCTCTTCCACTTCGCGCGCTTCGACGTCGCCGCCCTCTACAAGGCGTTCGGCGTGATGACCGAGCCGGTCTACTGCACCAAGATCGCCTCCAAGCTGGTGCGCACCTACACCGACCGCCACGGCCTGAAGGACCTCGTGCGCGAGCTTCTCGGCGTCGAGATCTCCAAGCAGCAGCAGTCGTCCGACTGGGGCGCGGAGGAGCTTTCGGAAGCGCAGCTCAATTATGCGGCGAGCGACGTGCTCTATCTCCACGCGCTTCGCGAGCGGCTCGACACGCTGCTGGCGCGCGAGGGTCGCTCGGCCTTCGCCGACGCCTGCTTCGCCTTCGTGCCGGTGCGCGCCGCGCTTGATCTCGCGGGCTGGGCCGACAGCGACATCTTCGCTCACACCTGAGCGCGCCCGCGGCGCTTGTAGCCGGCGCGTCCTCTCCATACTTCGCGAGGCGTCCGGCGTCGCAAGAACGTCACGAGACCAGTTGACGGCGCCCGGCAAGCCGGACACGAAAGACGGCGCTGCGCGGGCAGGCGCAGAGGGAGGCCTGTCCCGGCCGCGGACGAGGAGTCGACGATGAGATTTCAGCTTGCCGTGCTTGCCGTGCTCGCCGTCTCTTCGCCCGCTGCGGCGCAACAGCAGCAGGGCGTCACCAGCGCCTTTTCGGGCTTCTCGCTCAAGTCCGACGAGCCCGTGAACATCGAGGCCGACAATCTCGAGGTGCGGGACCAGGAGCAGTCGGCGATCTTCACCGGCAACGTGGTGATGAAGCAGGGCGAGTCGACCCTGACCTCGCGCAAGCTGACGATCTTCTACTTCGACAAGAACAAGTCTCCCGCCAACTCCGGGGGCGTGAAGCCGACCCAGGGCGAGACCAAGGCCCCGGCCGGCGGCGCGACGCCCGAGGCCGGCCGCGACATCCGTCGCATGGAGGCCGAGGGCGACGTCGTCGTCACGCAGAAGGATCAGCGGGCGACCGGCGCGCGCGGCGTGTTCGACACGCAGGCGAACACCGCCGATCTCACGGGCGGCGTGGTGGTGTCCCAGAACGGCAACGTCGTGCGGGGCGACCGGCTCCACGTCAACATGACCACGCAGACCTCGCGCGTGGAAAGCGGCGGCGGCGGGCGCGTCCAAGGCGTCTTCAAGCCGCGCCAGCGGGATCAGGCCGGGGCCTCGAAGAACTGAGCGGCGCGATCGTCACGAAGCCCGAATGGAGCCGACCTTGTCCGTGATTTCGCGCGGCGCCTCCAGCCGCCCAGCGCTCGCGGCGCCTGATGGCTCGGGCGGCGGCGCGTCGACCCGCAACATGACGGAGTTCGACTACGCGGCCACCGGCGGAGGCGGCGCGCTCTCCGCCACCAACCTCGCCAAGAGCTACGGCGCGCGCTCCGTCGTGAAGGACGTGAGCCTGTGGGTCCGCAGGGGCGAGGCGGTCGGCCTGCTCGGGCCCAACGGCGCGGGCAAGACGACGGTGTTCTACATGATCACCGGCCTTGTGCCGGTGGACCGCGGCCGGATCGAGCTCGACGGCGCCGACGTGACGCGGCTGCCGATGTTCCGGCGCGCCCGACTCGGCATCGGCTATCTGCCGCAGGAGGCCTCGATCTTCCGCGGCCTCTCGGTCGAGGACAATATCCGCGCCGTGCTGGAGGTGGTCGAGCCCGACCGCGCGAAGCGCAAGCACGACCTCGACGCGCTGCTGGACGAGTTCGGCCTGACAGGGCTGCGCAAATCCCCGTCCATCGCGCTGTCGGGCGGCGAGCGCCGCCGCGTCGAGATCGCCCGGGCGCTCGCCAGCCGGCCGAGCTTCATGCTGCTGGACGAGCCGTTCGCCGGCATCGACCCGATCGCGGTCGGAGACATCCAGGCCCTGGTGCGTCATCTCACCAACCGCGGCATCGGCGTCCTGATCACCGACCACAATGTGCGCGAAACGCTCGGGCTGATCGACCGCGCCTACATCATCCATGCCGGCGGCGTGCTGATGGAGGGCTCTCCGGAGCAGATCGTCGAGAACCAGGACGTCCGACGGCTTTACCTCGGGGAGGAATTTCGGCTTTAAGAGACGCGCGGGCCATCCTCATGCAAGAATTGGCCCACTGGGCCTCTGTCCGCCCGCGCGTAACGATTTAGGTTCGAGCCGGCTCGTCGTCATCGCACGACCGGCGGCTTGCGCCGGAGAGCACTCGCCTGATGGCTCTGACCCCGAAGCTGCAGCTGCGCCAATCCCAGTCGCTGGTGATGACGCCGCAGCTGATGCAGGCGATCAAGCTGTTGCAGCTCTCGAGCCTCGACCTCGCCGCCTATGTGGATCGCGAGCTCGAGCAGAACCCCCTTCTGGAGCTCCACGATAGCCAGCAGGCCGCGCCGGAGGGTTCGGCTGCGAGCTCCGCGGAGCGCGAGGCCGACGAGTCGTGGGGCGACGCGGTCGAGCCCGAATCCCGCTCCTCCATCGAGGCGCGGCTCGACACCGACTTCGGAAACGTCTTCCCGGACGACGCGCCGCAGTCTGCGGAGCGGCCGACGCTTCCGGCGACGCCCGAGCCGGGGGATTGGTCCGGCCTCGGCGCCGGCGGCTCCTATTCGGGCGAAGGCGCCGACCTCGAGGCCTATGTGGCCGAGCGGACCACGCTGGCTGACCATCTGGAGCGCCAGCTCGCCCTCACGGTCACGGACCCGACCGAGCGGCTGATCGGCGCGCACCTGATCGACCTGGTGGACCCTGCGGGCTACCTGCGGGAGCCTCTGGAGACCGTCGCGGAGCGGCTGGCGGCGCCGCTTCCGGCGGTGGAGCGGGTGCTGGCGGTCATCCAGACCTTCGAGCCGACGGGAGTGGGCGCCCGCTCCCTGCAGGAGTGCCTGGCCCTCCAGCTCCGGGAGCGGGACCGCTTCGATCCCGCGATGCAGGCCTTGGTGGAGAATCTCGAACTCGCCGCCCGGCGCGATTACGCCGCGCTCCGCCGGCTGTGCGGCGTCGACGACGAGGATCTTCTGGACATGCTGGCCGAGATCCGCCGGCTTGACCCGAAGCCCGGTCACATGTTCGGCGCCGAGATCGTCCAGCCGGTCGTGCCGGACGTGATCGTCCGCGCCGCCCCCGACGGCTCCTGGATCGTCGAGCTGGTGGCGGACTCGCTGCCGCGCGTGCTGGTGAACCAGTCCTACTACGCGAAGGTGGTGAAGATCGCGAAGAACGAGGTCGAGAAGACGTTCCTGACCGAGTGCCTCCAGACCGCGAACTGGCTGACCCGCAGCCTCGAGCAGCGCGCCCGCACCATCCTCAAGGTCGCGACCGAGATCGTGCGGCAGCAGGACGGCTTCCTGACGCGCGGCGTGGCGCATCTGCGGCCGCTCAATCTCAGGATGATCGCCGACGCGATCGGCATGCATGAGTCGACGGTCTCGCGCGTCACCGCGAATAAGTACATCGCGACGCCGCGGGGCGTTTTCGAGCTCAAATACTTCTTCACGGCCGCGATCGCGAACGCGGACGGCGGCGAGGCGCATTCGGCGGAAGCCGTCCGGCACCGCATCAAGCTCATGATCGACGCGGAGAGCCCGGACGACGTGCTGTCCGACGACACCATCGTGAAACGGCTCCACGACAGCGGGGTCGAGATCGCCCGCCGCACCGTCGCGAAATATCGCGAAAGCCTCCGCATCCCGTCCTCCGTCCAACGACGCCGTGAGAAGAAGGCGGCCGCGGAGTCGGTCTAGTTCCGTTTTTATTGAGATCGCAGTGGTTTAGAGGTCTCCACAGGCTCCGGGAGGCTTGATTGACTTCGCGTGCCGCCGATCTTACTCCTTGGCCGACCCTCGCTGGCGCTGCCGATCCAGCTTGCTGCCGGACGTCTTGAGTGGAGCGGACTACATGGGCTTGCGCATTTCCGGGAAGAACCTCGATCTCGGCGAGGCCCTTCGCGGACAGGTTCAGGACCGGATCTCCGACGCGATGACGAAATATTTCGGCGGGGGATTCTCCGGCCACGTGACCGTCAGCAAGGACGGCGCGGGCTTCCGGACCGAGTGTTCGCTTCATCTGGACAGCGGAATCGTTCTGCAGTCGGCCGGCGAGGCGCCGGACGCCTATGCGAGCTTCGATCAGGCCGCCGGCCGGATCGAGACGCGGCTCAAGCGATACAAGAACCGCCTCCGCGACCATCACGCGGACGCCGACAACAGCGATCCGCTGTCCTATGTGGTGTTCGAGTCGCCCGCCGACGGCGTGGAGGAGGCGGAAGGCTGGAGCCCGGTGATCGTGGCGGAATCCACCAAGCCTCTGCGCCGCATGACGGTCGGCTTCGCGGTCATGGAGCTTGACCTCACCGGCGCGCCGGTCGTGGTGTTCCGGCACGCGAGCCATGGACGCGTAAACATCGTGTATCGACGGTCAGACGGAAACGTCGGTTGGATCGATCCGCCCTCCGGCGGCGCCGACGGCCATTGAGACATTCTGCGGCCCATTGACGGAGCGGAAGCCTGGAGGCTTCGTCTCGTCGCTGGCCGCCGCGACGCAAGGTTGAGACGTCTGATGCCCCTGAGCGATCTCATAGCGCCGAACGCCGTGTTGCCGGCGCTGAAGGTGAACTCCAAGAAACAGGCGCTGCAGGAGCTCGCCGCGCGCGCGGCCGAGCTCACCGGCCTGCCCGAGCGGGAGGTCTTCGACACGCTGCTGCAGCGCGAGAGGCTGGGCTCGACAGGCGTCGGCGCCGGCATCGCGATCCCGCACGGCAAGCTGCCGCGATTCGACAATCTGTTCGGGCTGTTCGCGCGGCTCGACCGCCCGATCGACTTCGACGCGCTCGACGGCGAGCCGGTCGATCTGATCTTCCTGCTGCTCGCGCCGGAGACCGCCGGAGCGGATCATCTGAAGGCGCTGGCGCGGGTCGCCCGCGTCCTGCGGGATCCGATGACCGCCCAGAAGCTGCGCGCCTCGCGTGACGCCAGCGCGCTGCACGCCGTCCTCACCCAGGTCGTCGCCTCGAACGCTGCGTGAGACGCGGCGAAGGCGCCCCGGAGGGCGCCTTCCTTCAGTGCAGGCTGACGGTGACCAGCTCGTGCTCGCGTGCGCTTTCGATCAGCGCCTCACGGGTGTCGGCGACCACGATCGGGACGCCGTCCGCGCCGAGCAGGGCGAACAGTTCGAGGCCGGGCTCGAGTTCCGGAGCTTCCGGAAACAGCGCGTTGAGATCCTGCGAGAGGATCGGCTTCACGTAGGCGATGTGGCCGTCGCCGATCGCGGCGAATTCCGCGGGGGTCAGCGGATTGCGGGCTTCGTTGCCTGAATTTCCACGCACCATGACTCACTCCTTCTCCGCGATGCGGCGGTTTTCATCGCGCGCCCTTATCGCGATACGCTGAACGGAACGCTTCGGTTCCGGCCGCGCGAGGTCGACCACCAGAAGCCCCGTCGCAAGATCCGCGCCGAGAACCTCCATGCCTTCGGCGAGAACGAAGGCGCGCGTGAACTGGCGCGCCGCGATCCCCCGGTGGAGAAACTGCCGGTCTTCCCGCTCCGCCGGCGGGCGCCCGCGAATGACGAGCTCGTTCTTCTCGAGCGTGACCTCGATCTGGTCGGGGGCGAAACCCGCGACCGCCAGCGTGATCCGCAGCCGCTCGGGCTCCCCGTCCTTCGGCGCGAGGCGCTCGATATTGTAGGGCGGATAGCCGTCGGCGCTCTTGGCCACACGGTCGAGCACGCGCTCCAGCCCGTCAAAACCGAGCAGGAACGGACTCTGTAGACTGGTCAGACGCGACATCGCTCAAAGTCCTCGCAGGAAGCGACTTTGACGGAGCCTCGTAAATAAAGCGCTCCGATGGCCGGGGCCCGGCCACGCGTGAAGATGGTTCCAATACGATGCGCTTTCAAGCGACCGCAGCGGGGGGCAGACCAGCGTCGCCCCTAGAGGCGCTCGCCGCTTTCCACGTCGAACATATGGAGATGCTCGCGCCGCGCGCCGAGGACCAGCCGGCCGTCCGGGCCGATCTCGGGACGGCTCGCCAGGCGGGCCGTGACCGGGTGGCCGCCGACGCGGCCGTGGACGTAGACGTCCGCGCCCGCGGCCTCGACCTCCTCCACCGTCACGGGAAGCTTCGCGCCGGGCTGCGGCGCGGCGTCGTCGAGGACGAAGAGCTTCTCGGGACGGACCCCCAGGAAGGCGTAGACGGCGGTGGTCATGACGCTCGCGCCGCCGAGATGCGTGCCGTCCTCGAGCGACAGTCCCGTCTGGTTCGCCCGCACCGGAAGGATGTTCATCGGCGGCGCGCCGAGGAGTTCGGCTACGCGCCGACGGCGGGGGCGGTCGTAGAGCTCGGCCGGCGGCCCGGCCTCCACCACGGCGCCGTTCTCCATCACCACCAGCAGGTCGGCCAGAGCGAGCGCGTCGGCGGCGTCGTGCGTCGCGTAGACCGTCGTGACGCCCGAAGCCCTGTGCAGCTCACGGATCCGCCGCCGGAGCGCCAGGCGCTCGCGCGGCTCGAGGTTCGCCAAAGGCTCGTCGAACAGAAGCGCGCGCGGCTGCCGCGTGAACGCGCGGGCGAGCGCGGCCCGGC
>NZ_JBJKEX010000138.1:0-7419 GCF_045505405.1 Hansschlegelia beijingensis
TCCGACGACCTGACCTTCATGCGGCTCGACCGCGACTTCAATCAGCTTGTGGCTACGTCCGCGCGCAACGAGTTCGCCAGCCGCGCGATGGCGAACATGACCGCGCGTCCGGCCCGCTTGCCGTTCGCGACCGTCCTGCAGGCGATCGCCCCGACCGCCTCCTCGATCTCGAACGCGGCCTCGCGGCCCTTGCCGGCCATGGCCTCCATCAGCCCGAGCAGCGTCGCCGCGCCGACCGTCGGATGGCCGGCGAAAGGCAGCTCGCGGTGCGGCGTGAAGATCCTCAGGCGCGCCTTGCGGGCTTCGTCCTCCGACGGCAGCAGGAACACCGTCTCGGACAGGTTGAACTCGCGGGCGATCCGCTGCATCGCCGCGCCGTCGAGGCCGGATGCGTCCAGCACCACGGCGAGCGGGTTTCCGGCGAGTGCGGCGTCGGTGAAGACGTCGAGGATGACATAGAGGCGGGACATGTGGGCTCGGTTAGCACGCTGACCGGTCGTGAAGAAGGCCGTTCGAATGCGTGGCCTGCGCTTAACCGGGCCGAAGGGGAAGGCGGGCTATAGAGAGAACGCCCCCGCAGGAGGCGGCGGCGCGTCGGAGTAGTCCCCATGAGCCTGGAACGCAGCTCTCAGCTTGAATGGATCAGCCCCGAGGCCGGGGCGCTCTCCCTCGACCCTCTGGTGCCGGCCCCCGGCCAGCTCGCCGCTCAGGACTTCCTTCAGGTCACGCGCGTCGGCTTCTCGGCGCGTGAAAACCGCTGGAAGTGGACCGGCTTCCGCGGCGCCCGCGCCCCGCACGGCTTCGAGGGCGTGTCGGCCAGCCGCGAGGCGGCGCGGCTGGCGGCCGAACAGGCCTATTTCGCCGACTGAGTCCCGCCTCAGTAGCCGATCGCGGCCTCGAGCGGGCCCTTCGGCAGCGGCACCAGGAACCAGACCTCGAACATCATGAACGAGATGGCGGCGATCGAGAGCGACACGCCGGCCGCCTTCCAGAGGGCGAACCGCCCGAACAGGATCATGAAGCCGGCGATGTAGATCGCCGACGCCACATAGATCCCGATCCAGGTCGTCGCGGCCACGTAGACCACGGCCGGGATGAAGATCGCCATCATCCGCATGAAGCCCGGCCGGGTGGTCAGCGTCTCCTCGCCCTCCGGCGGGAGCGCCACGGCGCGGGCGAGGTTCACGGCGCTCGCAAGCGCCATGACCACGGCGATGTAGAACGGGAAGTAGCCGGGGGCCGGCCCCTCGTTCGGCCGCCAGTTGAAGCCGAGCCGCACGCTGTCGGCGATCACGACCGCGGAGGCGACGAGGAACAGCAGCGCCACGCCTATGTCGGCCGCGCGGGTGCTGACCAGCGGGCGTTCTTCCTGGACTTCTGGGGCGTGGCTCATGGCTGCCTTGTCGTCTCCGCTCAGTCGTGTCGGGTCACTGCGCCTGCGCGAGGAAGCCGGCTTCCTGCATCAGCTCGCGGTGCTTCTTCTCGGTTTCCGTGAGCCAGGCCTCGAACTCCGGCCCGCTCATCGTGGTCTCGTTGAACGCGCCCTTGTCCATGAAGGCCTTCCAGTCCTCGGTCGCCATCACCTTCTTGAACAGGTCGACATAGAAGGCGACCTGCTCGTCCGTCGCGCCGCTCGTCGTGAAGATGCCGCGCAGCATCTGGTATTCGACCGGCAGCCCCGCCTCGGCGCAGGTCGGGATGTCGCTCCAGGCCATGTCCTCGGTGATCTTCCCGGTGTGGGTCGAGCGCTTGGAGTCGAAGATGCACAGCGGCTTGAGCTGCTTGCCGCGCCACTGCGCGACCGCCTCGATCGGGTTGTTCACGCTCGAGTCGATGTGCCCGCCGACGAGCTGGACAGCGACCTTTCCGCCGCCGTCATACGGGATGTAGGTGAACTTCTTGCCGTCGGTGTGCCGCTCGATCGCGGCGGTGATGATCTGGTCTTCCTGCTTGGAGCCGGTGCCGCCCATCTTGAACTGGCGGTCGGGCGCGGCCTTCACGGCGTCGATATAGGCCTTGGCGTCCGGATAGTTCTTCTCGGCGTTGGTCCACAGCACGAACTGGTCGAGCGCCAGCATCGAGACCGGCTTCATGTCCTTCCAGTTGAAGGGGGCGCCGGTGCCCATCGGGGTGGTGAACAGGTTCGACAGCGTGATGATGATCTTGTGCGGATCCCGCGCCGAAGCCTTCATCTCCAGGAAGCCTTCGGCTCCTGCGCCGCCGCCCTTGTTGAGCACGACGACGGGCTTGTTCATCAGGTTGTTCTTCTGGATCACGCCCTGGATGAAGCGCGCCATCTGGTCCGCGCCGCCGCCGGTGCCGGCCGGGATGACGAAGGTGACCGCCTTGGTTGGCTCCCAGGCGGCCGCCGCGGGGCCGGCCGCGAGGCCGAGCGCGGCGCCGAGCACCAGGGCCGAGGCTTTCAGAGAACGAACGGACATCTCATTTCTCCTGGATCGCCGCTTGTGGTCGCGGCTTGTCTCGACACGTCGCGCGCAGTTCGGCCGGGCCCTCACGCGGGCGTCGCGACCGGTCCGCCTCGCCATTTTCCAAGAACCGCCTGGACGAGCGGCCAGAACGCCAGCACGAGGCCGAGCGTCATGATCCCGCCGCACAGCCAGTTCGACCAGAACACCGTGACGTCGCCCTGCGAGCTCAACATCGCCTGACGGAAGGAGCTCTCCGCCTGGTCGCCGAGCACCAGCGCGAGGACCAGCGGCGGCAGCGGGTAGCCGAGCTTGGTGAACAGGTAGCCCATGACGCCGAACACCAGCATCATCCAGACGTCGAACATCGCGTTGTTCACCGTGTAGGCGCCGATGGCGCAGATCACGACGATCACCGGAGCGATGATCGAGAACGGCACGCGCAGGATGGCCGCGAAGAACGGCACGCAGGTCAGGACCAGCACCAGGCCGACGAGGTTGCCCATGTACATCGAGGCGATCAGGCCCCAGACGAAGTCCTTTTGCTCGACGAACATCAGCGGCCCGGGCTGCAGGCCCCAGATCAGCAGACCGCCGAGCAGCACGGCGGCGGTCGGCGAGCCCGGGATGCCGAGCGTGAGCATCGGCAGCAGCGCGGCGGTGCCGGCGGCGTGGGCCGCCGTCTCGGGCGCCACGACGCCTTCCAGCTCGCCCTTGCCGAAATTCCGGCCGTTCTTCGAGAAGCGCTTGGCGAGGCCGTAGCCCATGAAGGAGGCCGGCGTGGCGCCGCCCGGCGTGATGCCCATCCAGCAGCCGACGATGCAGCTGCGCAGGAAGGTGAAGGTCATCCGCGGCAGCTGCCGCCAGGTGCGGATCACCGCGTCCATCTTCAGCTTGGCGTGCGCGCCGCGGAAGCTCAGCCCTTCCTCCATGGAGGACAGGATCTCGCCGATGCCGAACAGGCCGATGACCGCGACCAGGAACTTGAAGCCGTTCAGCAGCTCCTCATGGCCGAAGGTCAGCCGGAGCGTGCCGGTGACGCCGTCGAGCCCCACCGAAGCGAGCGCGAAGCCGAGGCACATCGAGGCGAGCGTCTTGAAGGGCGAGCCGCGCCCCATGCCGAGGAAGCTCGCGAATGTCAGGAACTGGACCGCGAAGAACTCCGCTGGTCCGAAGCGCAGCGCGAACTTGGCGATCACGGGCGCGAGGAACGTGATCAGGATGACGGCAAAGATCGCCCCGATGAAGGAGGAGGTGAACGCGCCGACCAGCGCCTCGTCGGCCTTGCCGCGCATCGCCATGGGGTGGCCGTCGAAGGTGGTCGCCACCGACCATGGTTCGCCGGGTATGTTGAACAGGATCGCCGTGATCGCGCCGCCGAACAGCGCCCCCCAGTAGATGCTGCTCAGCATGATGATCGCCGAGGTCGGCTCCATCGAGAAGGTGAGGGGCAGCAGGATCGCGACGCCGTTCGCGCCGCCGAGTCCCGGCAACACGCCGATGATCACGCCCAGCACGATGCCGACGACCATCAGCATCATGTTGTAAGGCGTGATGGCGACTGCGAAGCCGCCGAGCAGCGCGCTGATTTCCTCCATGCGGGTCCCCCGACCTTCCTATTGCGGGGCCTGCCCGCCGCCCGAATCCGTCGCCAGGTATGCCAGATGGCGACGAATTGTTGTCCGCTGACACGAGGACTGCCGCCACTAACCTTTTGTCTTAGTACTTACGAGTGTTCGGCCGATCACTACTGCGGAAACACTTCGCCCGGCACGGTTATTCGCTCCGGCGCTCTACGCGCCGGAGGGTTGAGGGAATCGCCGTGGGCTTCGGACAGCGGGTGGAGACGCGGGGACGCCGCACCGCCTCACTTTTCTGTGTGGTGGCGCTTTGGCGTCCCCGCGGACGGATTGGCCGCTCTTCTCCCTCCCTCGCAGAGGAGAGGGTGGACGGGCCAAGCCCGGCCGGGTGGGGTGCGTGCAGGATCGGGCGCCCGAACCTCCGCGTCACGCCCGCCCCTCCAATGTGTGCGGCTTTGTCGGGCGGCGCGTCGCGCGGTAGATTTCCCGGCCAGCGGAGAAGGCCATGAAGATCCAGCGCAACGGAACGATCGCCGCGACGGCGGGTTCGCCGGACTACTTCACCGGAGCCGTTCGGATCGAGGGCCGCTTTCAGGCGCCTGCGCCGGCGCGCGTCTCGGCCGCCACCGTCAGCTTCGAGCCCGGCGCCCGCACCGCCTGGCACACCCATCCGCTCGGCCAGACCTTGATCGTCGTCTCCGGCCTCGGCTGGGCGCAGCGCGAGGGCGGCCCGGTCGAGGAGATCCGGCCCGGCGACGTGGTGTGGTTCGCGCCCGGAGAGAAGCACTGGCACGGCGCGACCGCGACCAGCGCCATGAGCCACGTCGCGATCGGCGAAGCGCAGGACGGCAGGGTCGTCGACTGGCTCGAGCAGGTGACTGACGCGGATTACGCGCGCGGCCCGGAGAGCCAGCGGGGCTGAGCCGGCGCAAGGCCGGCCCGCCGTTCAGCCCGCGCGGCGGGCCTCCTCGCGGACCGGCAGGCGCCAGTTCGGCCGGATGAAGTGGCAGGTGTAGCCGGCCGGGAAGCGCTCCAGATAATCCTGATGCTCCGGTTCGGCCTCCCAGAACGGGCCCGCGGGCGCGACCTCCGTCACGACCTTGCCGGGCCACAGGCCCGAGGCGTCGACGTCCGCGATGGTCTCCTCCGCGACGCGCTTCTGCTCGTCGTCGAGATAGAAGATCGCCGACCGGTAGCTCAGGCCGAGGTCGTTGCCCTGCCGGTTTTTGGTGGTGGGGTCGTGGATCTGGAAGAAGAACTCCAGCATCCGCCGGAAGCTGGTGACGGCCGGATCGAACACGATCTCGATCGCCTCGGCGTGCGTGCCGTGGTTGCGGTAGGTGGCGTTGGGGACGTCGCCGCCGGTGTAGCCGACCCGGGTGGCGACCACCCCCGGCTGCTTGCGGATCAGGTCCTGCATCCCCCAGAAACATCCCCCTGCGAGGATCGCGCGTTCTGTGGCAGTGGTCATCGCCGGCTCCTCGGGTTGATCGATGAGCCCAATATCGGGCGGCGCCGGCGGTTTTTCAAAAGACGCGCGTTGTTCCGGCCGGGCATGAGGGCAGGGAGGACGCGATGGAGGCCGATTTCTGGCGCCGGCGGTGGCGCGACAACGCGATCGGGTTCCACCGCGCCTCGCCCAACCCGCTGCTGCTCAGGCATTTCGGGGCGCTCGGGGCGGCGCCGGGGGCGCGGCTGTTCCTGCCGCTGTGCGGCAAGACCCTCGACATCCGCTGGCTGCTCGCGAACGACTGCCGGGTGGTCGGCGTGGAGCTGGTCGAGACCGCCGTGGAGCAGCTGTTCGCGGAGCTCGGCGTCGAGCCGGCGATCGAGCCCGCCGGGCCGCTGAGACGCTACAGCGCGCCCGGCGTGGACGTGTTCGCCGGCGACGTCTTCGCGCTGACCTGCGAGACGCTCGGCTCGGTGGAGGCGGTCTATGACCGCGCGGCCCTGGTGGCGCTGCCCAGGGCCGACCGCGCCCGCTACGCCGCGCATATCACCGCGATCACGAGAGGCGCTCCGCAATTGCTCGTCACCCTCGTCTATGACCAGACGCGGGCGGACGGGCCGCCCTTCTCGGTCGACGAGCAGGAGGTGAGGGCGCTCTACGGCGCCTCCTACGGCGTCACCCTGCTCGAGAGCGCGGACGACCCTGCCGGCATGAAGGGCAAGTTCCCGGCGACCGAGAAGGTCTGGCTGCTGAGCTAGCCTCCGACCGCGCGGGGCCTGGCGTAGAGGTCGGCGTAGCGGTCGCGCAGCACGTTCTTCTGGACCTTGCCCATCGTGTTGCGGGGCAGTTCGTCCACGAACACCACACGCTTCGGCTGCTTGTAACGCGCGAGCCGCCCTTCGAGCGCCGCGAGCACGCCGGCCTCATCGACCGCATGTCCCTGGACCGGGACCACTACCGCCGTGACGCCTTCGCCGAAGTCCGGATGCGTGACGCCGATCACCGCGCTCTCCACCACGCCCGGCAACTGGTCGATCTCGAGCTCGACCTCCTTCGGGTAGATGTTGTAGCCGCCGGAGATCACGAGGTCCTTGCCGCGCCCGACGATCCACACATAGCCGCGCTCGTCGATACGGCCGAGATCGCCGGTGATGAAGAAGCCGTCGGGGCGGAACTCGGCCTGGGTCTTCTCCGGCATGCGCCAGTAGCCCTTGAAGACGTTCGGCCCCTTCACCTCGATCATGCCGACCTCGCCGACGGGCAGCGGCGCGCCGCTCTCCGGGTCCGCCACCCTGAGCGAGACGCCCGGCAGCGGGAAGCCGACCGCGCCCGCGATCCGCTCGCCCTCATAGGGGTTCGAGGTGATCATGTTGGTCTCGGTCATGCCGTACCGCTCGAGGATCTTCTGCCCCGTCCGCTCTTCGAACGCCCGGTGGGTCTCGGCGAGCAGGGGCGCCGACCCGGAGACGAACAGGCGCATCCCGGCGGTCGCCTTGCGGGTCAGGCCGGGCTGCTGGAGCAGCCGCACGTAGAAGGTGGGCACGCCCATCAGCACGGTCGCGCGCGGCATCGCGGCGATCACCGAGGCGGCGTCGAAGCGCGGCATGAAGATCATCGAGGCGCCGGCCGCCAGCACGATGTTGGTCGCGACGAACAGCCCGTGCGTGTGGAAGATCGGCAGCGCGTGGATCAGCCGGTCCTCGCGCGAGAACCGCCACAGCTCCTTCAGGGTGAGCGCGTTCGACAGCAGATTGTGGTGGCTCAGCATCGCGCCCTTGGAGCGCCCGGTGGTGCCTGAGGTGTAGAGGATCGCCGCAAGGTCGTCCGGCCCGCGCGCGACGTCCTCGAAGCGGTCGGACGCCTGGGCTGTCTTTCAAGAACCGGGGCGACCTCACGATTCTGGTCGAAGGCGACAAGCGCCTCTTCAACCAGTACGGCGTCATGCTCGTGAACCCCGAAAAGC
>NZ_JBJKEX010000139.1:0-7398 GCF_045505405.1 Hansschlegelia beijingensis
ACGATCGGCGGCCGGCGCGTGCCGATGCTCGTCGACACCGGTGCCACCGTCGTGGCGCTCTCCTTTGAGCAGGGCGAGGCGCTCGGGCTTGTCTCCGGCGGCGACCGGTTCGACGCGCGTGTCGCGACCGCGAGCGGTTCGGTCGGCGCGAAGCGCGTCGTGCTCCGCGACGTCCGCATCGGGTCGGTCAAGGTGCTCGATGTGCCCGCCGTGGTGCTCACCCGTGGCGCGATGAACGAGAACCTGCTCGGCATGAGCTTCCTGGGGCGCCTGCGCCGGGTCGAAACGGCGCGCGACCGGCTCACGCTCGAACGCTAGTCCGCTGACTTGGCTGCGGGGCCTCGGCGCCCCATCTTGCCGCGGCGTTCGCGTCCACAGGGGGAACTTCGTGTCAGCAGATGTCAGTCCGCTCGCCGGCAAGCCGGTGGCGCCGTCCGCGCTGGTCGACGTGCCCGCGCTGGTGACGGCGTATTTCACCGGCCGCCCGGATATGAGCGACGCGTCGCAGCGCGTCGCGTTCGGGACCTCGGGCCACCGCGGAACGTCGTTTGCTTCGAACTTCACGGAATCGCACATCGTCGCGGTGGCTCAGGCGATCTGCCTGTATCGCCAGCGCGCGGGCGTCGACGGGCCCATGTTCGTCGGCAAGGACACGCATGCGCTTTCGGAAGCGGCGTTCGCGAGCGCGCTCGAGGTGTTCGCCGCGAACGGAGTCGAGGTCAGGATCTCGGCCAATGCGCGGTTCACTCCCACGCCGGTGATCTCGCACGCGATCCTGACCTACAATCGCGACCGGGAGCGGGGGCTCGCCGACGGCGTGGTCATCACGCCCTCGCACAATCCGCCCGAGGACGGCGGCTTCAAATACAATCCCCCCAACGGCGGCCCGGCCGGAAGCGAGGCCACCAGCTGGATCGAGAAGACCGCCAACAGCCTCATCGAGGACGGGCTGCGGGACGTGCGCCGGACGCCCCTGCGGGCGGCGCTGGCGGCGTCCACCACCCAGCGCCACGACTTCGTCGCCGCCTATTCGGACGATCTTGCCAACGTCCTGGACATGGCGGCGATCCGCGCGGCCGGCGTACGGATCGGGATCGATCCGCTGGGCGGCTCAAGCCTGGAGTTCTGGGCGCCGATCATCGACCGCTACGGCCTCGACGCGACGATCGTGAACGACGCGGTCGATCCGACCTTCCGGTTCATGACGGCGGACTGGGACGGCAAGGTCCGGATGGATTGCTCCTCGCCCTACGCGATGGCGAAGCTCATCGAGCTGCAGGATCGCTTCGACGTCGCCTTCGCCAACGATCCCGACGCCGACCGGCACGGGGTGGTGGCGCCGTCCTGCGGGCTGCTGAACTCCAACCACTATCTCGCGGCCGCGATCTCATACCTCTACGCGCACCGGCCGGACTGGAAGGGGCGGCCGGCGGTCGGCAAGACCCTTGTGTCGAGCAGCGTGATCGACCGGCTGGCCGCATCGCTCGGGCTGGAGCTCAAGGAGGTGCCGGTCGGCTTCAAGTGGTTCGTCGACGGGCTCCATGGCGGCACGATGGGTTTCGCCGGCGAGGAGAGCGCCGGCGCATCCTTCCTGCGGCGGGACGGGAGCGTCTGGACCACCGACAAGGACGGCATGATCATGGGCCTGCTGGCGGCCGAGATGACCGCCGTCATGGGCCGCGACCCGGGCGAGATCTACCACGAGCTGACGGAGCGGCTCGGCGCGCCGCTCTATGGCCGGATCGACGCCCCAGCGACGCCGAAGCAGAAGTCGCTGCTGAAGAGCCTGTCCCCGGACCAGATCAAGGGCGACGAGTTGGCCGGCGACCCCATCCGGGAACGCCTGACGCGCGCGCCCGGCAATGGCGAGCCGATCGGCGGGATCAAGGTCGTCACCGAAAACGGCTGGTTCGCCGCCCGGCCCTCGGGCACCGAGAACGTCAACAAGATCTATGCGGAAAGCTTCCTGGGTCCGGACCACCTCCGGCGGATCGAGGCCGAGGCGCAGGAGATCGTGGCCCGCGCCCTCCAGGGCTGACCTCGCCCGCAGGGGCTCTGACACCGGCCGGACACAAAAAAGGAGCGGCGCGCTTGAGCGGCCGCTCCTTTTCTTTGACTGCGTGACCCCGCGGATCAGGCCGGGTGCGGGGCGGCGCCGCTGGGCGGCTTGTCGCCGCCGCCCGGCTTGTCCTCGCCGGCGGGAGGGCCGCCGTTCTCGCCCGGCTTCTTGCCGCGGAAGCGGATCACCATCATCCGGATCGCGACGTAGAACACCGGCGTCAGGAACAGGCCGAGGATCGTAACGCCGACCATGCCGGCGAGCACCGCTGTGCCGATCGCCTGCCGGAGCTCGGCGGCCGCGCCGCTCGCGAAGGCGAGCGGGACCACGCCGAGCGAGAAGGCGAGCGACGTCATGATGATCGGTCGCAGACGGTCCCGGCAGGCGTCGATGGCGGCCTGCGTCGGGGTCTCCCCCTCCTCCTCGCGCTGCCGGGCAAACTCCACGATCAGGATCGCGTTCTTGGCCGCCAAGCCGATCAGCACGATGAAGCCGATCTGCGTCAGGATGTTGTTGTCCGCCCCGCGGGCGTGGACGCCGAGCAGGGCCGCGAGCAGCGACAGCGGCGTGATCAGGATGATCGCGAGCGGCAAAGCCCAGCTCTCATACTGCGCGGCCAGGAACAGGAAGACGAACAGGATCGCGAGACCGAACACGAAGATCGCCGTGTTGCCCGCAAGCTTCTCCTGATAGGCGAGGTCGACCCATTCGAACTGCACCCCGGGGGGCATCGTCTCGGCGAACAGCTGCTCCATGAAGGCGATGGACTGGCCCGTCGACACGCCAGGCGCGGCGTTACCCTGCACTCCGATGGCGTTGTAGATGTTCTCGCGCTCGACCGTGTAGGGGCCCGTCTGGTTGCGCGCCGTGATCAACGTGCCGAGCGGAACAAGAGCGCCGTTCGTCGCCCGCACCTTGAACTGGTAGACGTCCGCCAGCTTCACCCGGAATGGCGCGTCGGCCTGGGCGTTCACCTGGAAGGTGCGGCCGAGCGCGGTGAAGTCGTTGACATAGGCGGTGCCGAGCAGGGTCTGCAGCGCGCCGAAGATGCTCTGGATCGGCACGTTCAGCTGCTGCGCCTTGACGCGGTCGATGTCGAGATAGACCTGCGGCGCCCGTGTGTTGAAGGACGTGAAGACGCCCGTCACCTGGCCGCTGGCGTTGGCCTTCTGAATCATGCCGTTGACCGCCGCCTCGAGCGCCGGGAAGCCGATCCCGGTGCGGTCCTGGACATACATCTTGAAACCGCCGCCCTGACCGATGCCGCGCACCGTCGGCGGCAGGATCGCGATCACGAAGGCTTCCTCGATCACCCCGAGCCGCTTCTGCGCCTCGGCGAGGATGGCGGGGGCGCGCTGGCTTGCGCCATGCTTGTTCCGCTCTTCGAAGGGGTCGAAGATGATGAAGCTCGTCGCAGCGTTGGAGGCGGCCGAGAAGGTCGCCCCGCTGAAGCCGGCGATCGTGACGGCGTTCTTCACGCCCGGAACGCCGCGCGCGATCTCCGAGGCCCGCTGCGCCACCTCATCGGTGCGCTGCAGGTTCGCGCCTTCGGGGAGCTGAGCGATCAGGATCGCGTAGCCCTGGTCCGCCTGCGGGATGAAGCCGCGCGGCACGATGGAGAACATGTAGACCGCGCCGCCGATCAGAACGCCGTAGATCAGCAGGAACACGGCGCGATGGCCGACCATCCAGCCGACGGTGCGCGAATAGCTGTGCGCGCCGCGGTCGAAATTGCGGTTGAAGAGATCCGCCGCCTTCTGGCCTAGGCCCCGTCGGGCGCCATGCTGGTGCGGCTTGAGCAGGATCGCGCAGAGCGCCGGCGACAGCGTCAGCGAGACGATCGCCGAAAACACCGTCGCGGTCGCGATGGTGAGCGCGAATTGCTTGTAGAAGATGCCCGAGATGCCCGGGATGAACGCCGTCGGCACGAACACGGCGCAGAGCACGAGCGCAATGGCGACGACCGCCGTGCCCACCTCGTCCATGGTGGCGTGCGCGGCTTCGCGTGGCGTCTTCCCTAGAGCGATGTTCCGCTCGACGTTCTCCACCACGACGATAGCGTCGTCGACCACGATGCCGATCGCCAGGATCAGGCCGAACAGCGTGAGCAGGTTCAGCGAGAAGCCGAACGCCGACATCACGAAGAAGGTCGCGATCAGCGAGACCGGGATCGCGGCGACCGGCACGATGGCCGCCCGCCAGGACTGCAGGAAGACGAACACCACGATGACGACGAGCGCCACCGCCTCGTAGATCGTCTCCTCGACCGCGTCGATCGACTCAGTGATGAACTCGGTCGGGTTGTAGTCGATGCGGTATTCGAGGTCCTCCGGGAACGCCTGCTTGAGCGTCTCCATGGCGGCCTTGATCTGGTCCGCCGCCTCGGTGGCGTTCGTGCCCGGGCGCTGGAAGATGCCCATGCCGACCGTGGGAGCATCGCCGAGATAGGAGTTCGACGAGTAGGAGCGGGCGGCGAGTTCGACGCGCGCGACGTCGCCGACGCGCAGCAGGCGCCCGTCCGGGGTGGCCCGGACGATGATCTGCTTGAACTGCTCCGGGTCGTGGAAACGGCCCTGGGTGGTGACGGTGATCTGCTGTGCGGTGCCGGGCGGCGACGGCGGCGCGCCCAGCGAGCCGCCCGAGACCTGGACGTTCTGCTCGGAGATCGCGTTGACGACGTCGCCGGCTGAGAGGCCGTAGGCGGCCAGCGAGTTGGGGTCGAGCCAGACGCGCAGCGAGAGTTCGCGCTCGCCGAAGATCCGGATGTCGCCGACGCCCTCGATGCGCTTCAGCGCGTCGATCACGTTCACCGAGGCGTAGTTCGACATGTAGATCGTGTCGAGCGTCCGCTTCGGCGAGATCAGGTTCACGACCATCAGGAAGTCCGATGAGCGCTTGTTGACCTGCACGCCGTTGCGGCGGACCGCCTCCGGCAGGCGCGGATCCGCCTGACTGACGCGGTTCTGAACCTGAACCTGCGCGATATCCTGGTTGGTGCCCGGCTGGAACGTCACGGTCAGCTGGAGCTGGCCGTCGCCCGTGGCGAGCGAGTTCATGTAGATCATGCCCTCGACGCCGTTGATCTGCTGCTCGAGCGGAGCGGCGACGGTTTCGGCGATCGTCTCGGCGCTCGCGCCGGGATACTGGGCGGTGACCGAGATCGTGGGCGGAGCGATCTCGGGGTACTGCGCGATCGGCAGTCCGAGCAGCGCGACAAACCCTACGATGACGAGGACGATCGAGATGACCGACGCGAAGATCGGCCGATCGACGAAGAAATGCCCGAAGCCCATCTTACTTCCCCGCGGCCGGCTTCGCCGCCCCGGCCGCCGGGTCCGCTGGCTTGGTCGGATCGACGGTCTGCGGAATGACCTCGGAGCCCGGGCGGGCGCGCATCAGACCGTCGACGATGACCCGGTCGTCAGGAGTCAGACCGCTCCTGATGATGCGCAGTTCGCCGTCGAGCTGCCCAAGCTCCACGACCTTCGGGACGACCTTGTTGTCCGGCCCCACGGTCATCACGATCTTGCGGGTCTGGTCGGACAGGATCGCCACATCGGGCACCAGCAGCGCCTCGAAGGGCTCGCTCGCCTGCATCCGCAGCTGTCCGAACACGCCGGCGACCAAAGACGCATCCTGGTTCGGCATGATGGCGCGCAGCCGCAACGTGCCGGTCTGCTGGTCGAGCTGGTTGTCGGCGAAGTCGATGCGCCCTTCGATGTTGAACTTGTCTGAACCCGGGAGCGCGATCGACACCGGCGCGCCGCCGTTGGCGTCGTTCACCAGATTGTCGCGGATGTAACCGACGTAGCGCAGGAAGCTCTGCTCATCGACGTCGAAATAGAAGTAGATCGGGCGGACGTTGACGATCGTGGCGAGCAGCGTGGCGCCCGCCCCCGCCGAGATCAGATTGCCTTCCGTGACAAGCTTGCGGCCGATGCGCCCGTCGATCGGAGAGCGAACGTCCGTCCATTCAAGGTTGAGCTTGGCGGTGGCGAGCGCAGCCTGGGCGGACTGCAGCGAGGCCTGCGCCTCGAGATAGGCCTGGTTGCGCTGCTGGGCGACCTGATCGCTGATGTTGCCGGTCTTGAGCAGATCCTTGGCGCGATCGACGTCCGCCTTGGTGAGGTCGATCCGCGTGCGGGCGGTGGCTACCGAAGCCTGCGCCTGATCGAGGGCGTTCTGGTAAGGCCGCGGATCGATCTTGAAGAGCGCCTCGCCCTTCTTGACGTCTGCGCCGTCGCGGAACAGGACTTCCATCAGCTGGCCGCTGACTTGGGCGCGCACTTCGACGAGGCCGGAGGCCTCGAAGCGCCCCGTGAACTCGGCTTTGTCAGTGACTTCCCGCTTGATCGGCTTCGCGACCGAAACGGGCAACGGGCCAGGAGCTCCCTGCGCCATGGCGGGCGACGCCGCGGACGCGCCGCCGACGATCACGGCGAGCGCCAGGATCGCACGAACGATGGCCGGAACGGAGAGCTCGGAGATGCGGGACATGGGCCACCTGCGCGGAAGGACGCGCGCCGCAAGCGGCGCACGTGAAGCAACGATACCGGACGTCCCCGGCCCGAGTTGATAGAGGGCGGCGACCGAAACGGCAACCTGGGAGCACCTGTTTCTCCTCGGGAGCCAGGTCACGTTTCCGGATTGGCGGGGCAAGAAGGCGGCAGGATGTCAGCCGGGTCGCTGCAAAACGTCGCGCAGCGGGGAGGGCGGCGTCGACCCACGAGACGTCTAAGCTCAACAGGGGTTATTACAGTTATATTTTGTAATTTATTTCTCCATCGCGCTTCCATATGTAGAATTCAGGTCCGCATGCCGCCGGAGCGCCCCTTGCCGCGCCTTTCATCCTTTCCCGCGTTTCACCGAGTCGCTGACCGCAAGGTCCTGATCGTGGGCTCAGGCCCGGCGGCGGCGGCCAAGACGCGCCTTCTCGGCGAGACGTCGGCCCGGATCGTCGTGGTCTCGGATCGCCCCGGCGCCGAACTGCTCGCCGACGTCGCGCGCGTTCAGGCTGACTTGCTGGTGGAGGCCTTCGCCCCCGGCCACCTCGAAGAGGCGGCGCTCGCCTTCGCGGCGACCGAGGACGAAGAGGAGGACCGGCGGATCGCCGAAGCCGCGCGTGCGGCGGGCGTGCGGGTCAATGTCGTCGATCGGCCGGAACTCTGCGACTTCATCACTCCCGCGATCGTCAACCGCGCGCCGCTCGTCGTCGCGATCGGCACCGAAGGGGCTGACCAGTAGCCAGCCGGTCGCGCCGATCGTCATGCCGTTGGCGAGGCCGATCGCGATCGAGGGCCCGACGCCGTCGCCGATCACCCAGTGCGCGAGCGCGTTCG
>NZ_JBJKEX010000013.1:0-24129 GCF_045505405.1 Hansschlegelia beijingensis
ATTTCGGAGGGCGCGGCCCCTGCGTCGACCGGGCTCATGTCTTCCGCGTCCCGGCGCCCGAGCTCCGCGGCGATGCGGCCGAGCGGTCTCAGGCCGCGGCCGACGGTCATCCAGATCACGACGCCGAGCAGCGGCAGGATCAGCGCGGCCGGCCACAGCAGTCCCTTGATGAGGTCGGCCACGAGGCGCTCGCGGAGGCTCAGGCGGTCTCCGACGAGGACGCGGATGCCCTTGGCCTCGTCCTCGACCGCATAGACCCGCCAGAGCTCGCCATTGACGGTCTGCTCCGAGAACCCGGTGCCCCGTTCGGCCAGCCTCTGCTCCGGCGCGCCGCTGGAGCGGGCCACGAGGCGGTTGTCCAGAGACCAGATCTGGCAGGAGAGCTGCCGCTCGTAGCCGCCGAGGTTCGGCAGGTCGCGCGCCGGGCCGCCTTCGGGCGGTCTCGCCACGTCGCTCGAGGCGACGAGCGACGACACCATCCGGGCCGCCTCCTGAAGCCGGGTGTCGAGCACATGCTCGACCTCCTGCCGGGCGCCCACATAGATCCACGCGGCCGCCATCAGCCACAGCGCGCCGGTCGCGACGACGAGGGCGGCGAACAGCCGGACGCGGAGCGAGCCCATCATCACCCCGCCATGCGGTAGCCGAGCCCGCGCACGGTCTCGATCGTCTCGCGGCCGAGCTTGGCCCGCAGATGATGGACGTGGACCTCGACGGCGTTGCTTTCGATCTCCTCCTGCCAGCCGTAGAGGCGATCTTCGATCTCTGTCCGGGAGGCGATCGCGCCGCGGCGTTCCATGAGGGTCGACAGGACCGCGAACTCCCGCCGCGACAGGGGCAGGGGCTTGCCCGCGCGGGTCGCCGTCAGCGTCGCCGGATCGATCACAAGGTCGCCCCAAGCGATCGTGGAGGCCGCGCGACCCGCGCCGCGCCGCGCGATCGCGCGGATGCGGGCCGAGAGCTCATGGAGATCGAAGGGCTTGCCGAGATAATCGTCAGCGCCGGCGTCGAGGCCGTCGACGCGGTCCGCGGTCTCGTCGAGCGCCGTCAGGAGCAGGATCGGCGTGTGGTCGCCTTTCGCCCGCAAGCCCTTCAGAAGGTCGAGACCGGATCCGTCCGGGAGCATTCGGTCGAGCACCACCGCGTCGAACGAGCTCGTGGCGAGCGCGGCCTCCGCGTCCGCGCGGGTGGAAGCGGCGTCCACGGTCGCGCCGGCGAGCGCAAGGCCGACCCTCAGCCCGTCCATCAGAAGCGGATCGTCCTCGACGACCAAGATCCTCATGTTCCGGCTCCCGCCTTCCGTCGCCACGCCTGTCGGGTGGCCCCGCCAGCTTAAGGCTGACTTAAGCTGGCCGCCGATCCTCGCGACCTCCAAGCACACGGTCGGAGGTCTGTCCCCGCATGTTCCTGAAGTCCATTCTCCGGAGCGCCGCTCTTTCGCTTGCGTTGGCGGGCCTCGCGGCGACGTCGGCCAGCGCGGATGATCCGAATCTCACCCACGAGATGATCGTCAACGATCCCGCGGCGCCCGTGATGGGAAACCCGAAGGGCGACGTCACGATCGTAGCCTTCCTCGACTACAACTGCCCGTTCTGCAAGAAGTCCGCGCCTGAGCTCGAGAAGCTCGTGAAGAAGGACGCCGGGATACGGGTCGTCTTCAAGGATTGGCCCATCCTCACGCCGGCGTCCGTGTACGGCGCGAAGCTCGCCCTCGCGGCCAGGTATCAGGGCAAGTACCACGAGGCGCACGGCGCGCTGATGGCGATCCCCGGCCGCAGGATCCCCGAAGACAGGATGCTGGCGGCGATCAAGGGCGCAGGCGTCGACGTCAAGCGCCTCGAGGCGGATCTCAAGGCCAACGAAGCCGAGATCGCCGAGCTGCTGAAGCGCAACGACGCGCAGGCGCGGGCGCTTCGTCTCCAGGGCACGCCGGTCTATCTCGTCGGGCCGCTGCTGGTCGCGGCGGCGCCCGACTACGACCAGTTCAGGGACGCGGTCGCCGAGGCGCGCAAGCGCGCGCAGAAATCCTGACGGGGCCCGGCGACATGAGCTTTTCGACCTTCTCGCGGCGGGGCGTGATCATCGCCCTGCCGATGCTGCTCGGGGCCTGCGCGGCGACGCCCCGCCCGGCGCGGACCATCGCGGCGTCCCCGGGCCCCGCGATCGATCCGGCTGACGCCGCGCGCTACGGCGGCAAGCCCGGCGAACCTTTCGCCGTCCAGCCCGTCGACCTGAAGAAGATGGATCCCCGGCTGCTCCGGCAGGAGGTCGACTTCCCGACGGACCAGCCGCCCGGGACCATCGTCGTCGATCCGCGCCAGCGCTTCCTCTACCTCGTCCAGGAGAACGGAAAGGCGCTGCGATACGGGGTGGGCGTGGGCAAGGCCGGGCTCGAGTTCCAGGGCTCGGCGTCCGTCCAGCTGAAGCGCGAGTGGCCCCGCTGGACGCCGACGCCCGACATGATCAGGCGCGAGCCCGAGCGTTACGGCCCCTGGAAGGCCGGAATGGAGGGGGGCGCCCAGAACCCGCTCGGAGCGCGCGCGCTTTACCTGTTCAAGGACGGCAGGGACACGCTCTACCGCATTCACGGCACCAACGAGCCGCGCACGATCGGCAAGGCTGTCTCGTCCGGATGCATCCGGATGCTGAACCAGGACGTGATGGACCTTTATGACCGCGTCCCACGCGGCGCCAAGGTCGTGGTTCTGTAAGCCGGCCGTCTGGCGGTCACGCTCTGCGGATCGGCACGCCGGCGCGCTCGAGCTCCGCAAAGCCGCCAGCCACATGGGCGACCTTGGAGAACCCCATCCGGCCGAGCGTCTCCGCCGCGAGCGCGGAGCGCGCGCCTGACCCGCAGTAGAGCACGAGGGTCGCATCCGGCGAGAGCTCGGCCCTGTGGCTGGGGCTCGCCGGGTCGGCCTGGAACTCGAGGAGCCCTCGCGGAACGTGGACCGCGCCCTCTGCGACGCCGGATCGGGCCAGTTCCTCCTGCTCGCGGAGATCGACCAGAACCGTTCCGGGCTCGCGGACCAGCTTCGCCGCCTCCTCGCCGGACACCGTCCGCACCGCCGCGTTCGCGGCCCGCACCAGATCCCGGGCTGAGGTGATGGTCATGACGTCCTCCCTTGTTCAGTCGTCCCACGCCGCGTCCGGGAACGCGTCGAGCGGGATCTTGAGGTAACGACGGCCGTCCTCTTCCGGTTCGGGCAACCGCCCGCCGCGGATGTTCACCTGCAGCGCATGCAGGATGAGCTTCGGCATGGCGAGCGTGCGGTCGCGCGCCTCGCGCAGCGCCACGAAGCTCTCTTCGGTGGTCGCCTGCGTGAGATGGATGTTCTCGCGCTTCTGAAGCCCAACCGTCGACTCCCAGCGCGGTTCGCGACCGCCCGGCTGGTAATCGTGCCCGGTGAACACGCGGACGCCGTCCGGGAGGGCGAGGATGCGCTGAATGCTCCGCCACAGATCACGCGCGCTGCCGCCGGGGAAGTCGGCTCTCGCGGTGCCGCCGTCCGGCATGAACAGCGTATCGTGAACGAAGACCGCGTCCCCGATCAGATAGGCGACGGACGCAAGCGTGTGCCCCGGCGTGAACATGACCTCGACGGCGAGGTCGCCGATCCGGAACGTGTCGCCGTCGGCGAACAGCCGGTCCCACTGCGAGCCGTCGGCCGGGCAGCATCCTTCGAGATTGTAGATGCCCTGCCACAGCTTCTGCACGTCCGTCACGCGCTCGCCGATCCCCGTGGGAGCGCCGGTCCGGTCTTTCATATAGCCGGCCGCCGAAAAATGGTCGGCGTGTGGATGGGTGTCGAGGATCCACTCGATCCGAAGGCCCTCCCGCTCGATGAAGCGCAGGATTTCGTCGGCCGAGCGGGTCGCCGTCCCGCCGGACTTTGGATCGAAGTCGAGAACGGGATCGATGACCGCGCACGCCTTCGTCGCCGGGTCGGCCACGACGTACTGGATGCTGAAGGTGCGCTTGTCGAAGAAGCCGGTGACCTGCGGTCGTCCAGGGGCCTGACGGGCCTGCGTCATGTTGGAGATCCTTTCCTGGGACGGGCGTCAGGCGCGGGGCGGGATCCGGACCTAGCCGGCTGAGCTGGGGCAGGAGCGGTCACGCGTCGTCGCTCCGCATGTCCGCTGCGACGCTCGCTCGCGGGACTTCAGCCGGCGCGGGGAGAAGCCGGTGCAGCGCCATCCCGGCGACCATCGCCGCCACGAAGGGGAGGACCGTCGCCGGCGCCGTCACGGCGTCGACGAGGGCAGGGCCCGGGCAGAGGCCCACCAGGCCCCAGCCGAGCCCGAAGATCGCCGCTCCCGCCGCCAAGCGGCCGTCGAGGTCGCGCCGGGCGGGGATCTCGAACCGCTCCGCCAGAAGCGGGCGGGCGACGCGGCGGGCGAGCAGCGAGCCGAGCGCCGCCGTCGCGACGGCTCCGAGCATCACGAAGGCAAGGCTCGGATCCCACCGGCCGGCGACATCCAGAAAGCCGAGGACCTTGGAAGGGTCGGCCATGCCCGAGATCAGCAGGCCGGCGCCGAACAGCAGGCCCGCCATCGCGGCGGGAAGGAGAGGGACCATCGATCAAGCTCCCAATAGGTGGCGCGCGACGAACACGGTCAGGACCGCCGTCGCCATGAACACGCCCGTGGCGACCAGAGACCGGCGCGAGCCGCGGGCGAGGCCGCAGACCCCGTGCCCGCTCGTGCAGCCGGAGCCGAGACGGGATCCAAACCCCACGAGCAGGCCCCCGAGCAGGAGGAGCGTGAAGGGAGCGTCGATCACGACCTCCGGAAGCGCCATGCCGAAGGCCGCCAGAAGCGGACCCGAGGCGAGCAGCCCGCCAAGAAAGGCGAACCTCCAGCCGGAGCCCTTCCTGAACGAAGAGGCCGCGTCCAGGATGCCGCTCACGCCGGCGATGCGTCCGTTGGCGAGCAGCAGCAGGGTCGCCGAAGCGCCGATCAGAACGCCGCCGGCGACCGCCGGAATGACTGTGAATGTCCCCATCGCCTTAGTCCTCGCCATCCGTCATCGCGGTCTGCGCGGGCCGAGCCGCCTGCGGCCCGCAGAACAGATCGTGGAGCGTGGCGAACAGCCGCTCGATCCGGGGATCGGAGATCCGGTACCAGAGGGTCTGGCTCTCCCGCCGGTAGCCCACGACGCCCTGCTCCCTCAGGATCGAAAGGTGCTGGGAGACTGCGGAGCTCGACAGGCCGACCGCCTCCGCGAGATCGCCGACGTTCGCCTCTCCGCGCTCCACGAGCCTGCACAGGATCACCAGCCGCCGCTCGTTCGCGATGGATCTGAGAAGCCCCGCGACCTCGACCGCCCTGGGTTCAAGTTCTTCGGAAAGGGTCGGCATCGCTGGCTCCTGTAATTAAGAGCTATCTAATTTAGCAAAATCTAAAATACAAGCTGGCTGGCTGAAAGAGGCGGGGCCTGCGAGACGCGCAGAAAGCGAGGGAACGGGTCAGATCCGGGCCCCTCCGGACGGTCTGGATGACGTCAGGCCGCGCCCTCGCGCCGCAGCGCTCCGGGGATGCGGCGTGACGCTGCCGTTCAAGGCGGTGAGACATCCGTGCAAGGGAGGGCGACGGCCCTCGTGCTAACCGCGATCCAGCAGCGGCGCGTCGCCGCCGCGCCCTATCACGGAGCTTCACCATGGCCGATCTCGCCGACGCGGGCCGCGCTTTGGCGCGCATGATTTCGGCCGGAGCGCTGCTCGCGGCGTTCGCCGCGATCTCGCCGGCGGCCGCCCAGAGCCCGGCCGACAGGAGTTTCACTCTCGCCAACGACCAGAGCAAAGCCATCCGCGACTTCCGGGTCGTCAACCGCGACGGCTCCTGGTCCGGCAACTGGCTGAAGACGGCGGTGCCGGGCTTCGGCAGCCGCGGCCTTCGCTTCAAGGCCGACCGTCCCTGGGCCTGCGTCCTCGACACCCGCGTCGTGGTCGACAGCGACGCCATGCGGGGCGAAGCCGTGTTCGAGCAGCGGGTGAATTTCTGCGGACTTACGACCATCAGGGTGAGCGAGAACGGCGTCCGGACCGACCGCGACGGGCGGTCCCGCTCGCCGGAGCGATCCTTCGACCGCGATCCTCCGCGCCGTGGACCGGACGATGGCTATCGCGCCCCGAGCCGGGCGTCCGAGGGGCCCGACTTTCGCGTCGGCGACCAGGTGCTCGGGCGCTGGCGCGGCGGCGAGCATTGGTATCCCGGCGTGGTGGATTCGATCTCGCGGAGCGACGTGACGATCCAGTACGACGACGGGGACCGCGAGACGGCTTCGTTCCGGCAGGTGCGGGCCTATAACTGGCGTCCGGGCCAGCGCGTCGAGTGCAACTGGAAGAACGGCGGAACGTGGTATTCCGGCCGGATCATCGCCATCGAGGGTGATCGCCTCAGCATCAACTATGACGACGGCGACCGTGAGCGCACCCGGACGAGCAAATGCCGCTCGCGCTGAAGCGTTCGGTCGTCCGGGGCGTCGCGGCGGCAGCAGTCCTGGCCGCCGCCCCGGCGTTCGCCGGAGCCTCGCCGCCTGAAGGACTGACCATCGCGGTCGAACTGTCGCCGAAGGCTCAGAGCCGTCTCGCCGAGCTTGGCGAGGGGATCGTGGCCAGCGCCTTCTACTTCGGGCCGCCGGCCAAGGGAGCGGCCCGACGCGTCTCGCCGAGCGGCCAAGTGGAGGTCCCGCTCGACGAGATCGCCGTCCAGCCGCGTGGCGTCACGCGCATACCGGCCGCGCCCGCGGACGCCCGGCGCTGGATCGCAGGCGAGCCGCGGATCAACGTCAACCTGTACACCGCGCGCCGGAAGAGCGCCGACAACCTGCTCGATTGCGCGCCGTTCGAGGGGGCGGTCCCGAAGGCGGCCGATTGGCCGGTGCGGATGGCCTGCAAGCTCATCGGCGAGGATTGATCGGCGGGACGCGGAAGGGCCGACGGCGACTCGCGGAGAAGTGATCAAACGCTCCGGGAGGAAAGATCCGGTGTTTTCCTCCTAGAGCCTCAGCGGCTCCGCCGCGGACCACACGCGGAGCGAGCGGCGTCAACGCGCTGCATCTGTGGAACTACGTATATTCCGCCGGAGCTCACCCCGGTTTGGTGCCGGCTAAATGTCGGCTCTTACTCCACCGGGTCCCCCCGGGCTTTCCCTGCAAGGCTTCTCGACCGACGCTCTCCCTGCGGGGCAGCGGCATGAGGCCTGGGCGCAGCGCGACTGGCCAAGTCTGGCACCGGCCTATCGCTGCACCCCCCTTGAGCCGTTCGACGTCGCTTCCGAGAGGCTCCAGCTAGACGGCATCACGATCCAGTTCGCCGAAGTGACGGGTCAGAGCTGGGTGCGCGACGCCTCGATGATCAAGTCGTGGACGCCGGACTGTCTGCTGATCGCGGTCACGGTCGAGGGCGGGGCCCGAGGCGAGTGGGGGCGCGTGAGCGCCCGGACCGGGACGGGCAGCATTCAGTTCGCGGATCTCACCCAGGCGTCGTCGCATGTATCGAGCGCCAGCAAGACCATCGCGATCGCGGTTCCCCGCGAGATAGCGGCCCGCCGGGGCCTCGTTGTCGAGGCGCTGCACGGCGTCGCGACGCGGTCGGCCGCAGGCTCCCTTCTCGTCGCCCATCTGCTGGCGCTGCGCGAAGCCGCGCCCGGGATCCCGAAGAGCAGCGAGCAGATCCTGGCGCGCGGCGTGCTGGATCTGATCGTGCTCGCGGCCCAGTCCGCAGGACAGGCGTCAGAGCCGGAGGCAAGCCCGCGAGGACTGTCGCTCATGGCGCGTGGGGCCATCGAGCGGTCGCTGGGCTCGCCCACCCTCGGCCCGGCTCGGCTTTGTCGGAGCCTCGCGATTTCACGCTCGACCCTGCACAGGCTGTTCGAGCAGGAGGGCGGCGTCCAAGCCTATATCCGCCGCCGCAGGCTCGAAGCCGCGCGCGCCGCGCTGGAGGAGCCGGGGTCCGACGAGCCGATCCGCGCGATCGCCGACCGGCTGGGCTTCAGCGACGCCGCGCATCTCAGCCGGCTGTTCCGCAGCCGGTTCGGCTTCAGTCCGAGCGATTGCCGCGCCGAGGCGCGTCGCGGGCGGACCGGAGCGTGACCCTTCTCGCCGTCGTGCTCGTCGCTGCCGCAGTGGCGTTCGCGCTCTGCGCCCTGACACGGGTCTCCGCCATCCTGACGGCGGCGCTGCTCCCGCTGCTCGCCGCAGGCGGGGCGTTCCTAGCGATCACGGTCTTTCCGTCCGGCGGCTCGACCGAGCCGATCGTCGCGCCGATTGCGGTGAGGATGAACAGCATCGGCACGACGATCGGCTCGACGCTCGGCGCCTGGCGGCGGCGGGCCGCCGCCAGGGCTATCGGCAGCGTTTGAGCTCGAAAGGGCCGTCGGCGGTGTTGAGGCGCATGCGGTCGGGACCGAGGCGCTCCACGGCGCTCGCGTGGCGCTCGCCGTCCTCCTCCGTGATGAGCTGGCCGTTCTTCAGCCGCCAGCGGCCCGAGCCGCCATTGAGCGAGCCGTCGCGGGAATAGGTGGCGGCGGCGGGATCGCAGCCTTCCACGCCCCACGCTCCCACAAGAAAGTCCGTTGTGACGGCGGGCGCCGCGAACGAGGGAGCCGCGGGACACAGCATCGCCGTCGCGACGAGCGCGGACCGAATGGGGCGACCGAGGGCGCTCATCGCGAGTGGCACCAGGCGGAGGTGGTGCGCTCGACGCCGCCATTGTCGTAGCGGATCGTCATGGCGGTGTTCGCTCCGGGCACGTCCAGCCGCTCGATCCGAGCGGGCACGATGGGGGCGCCGGGGCGGCGTCCGGGGAAACACCACACCCGGTCGCCGTTCCGCCAGTCATAGGGGCGCACCTGCCAGGCCGGACGGCGCTCGGTGAGGCTGCTCGCATAGAAGACGGTCAGCGTGTCGCCGTCGATCCGCGTCACGACGCCCGGGAAGTAGCGCGGTCCGCCCGCCGAGCGCGCCAGCACGCTCTGGCCGACATGGAACCGGCCGGGTCTGCGCTCCTCGCGGTAGCCGGGGCGCTGGCCATAACCCTGCCCGGGCCCCTGACGCTCCCGGTAGCGCTCGCCTTGCGGCCTCCCTTCACCGCGATACTCGCGTTCATAATATTGCGCTGGTTGCCATCCCGCCGACGGGGAGCTCTGCGCGGCCACGGCCGAGGGGGCGGCGATCGCGCAAAGCGCGGTCGCGTTCGCAAGCCAGCGAACAAAGCGTCTCATCATCGTCTCGAACTCCTGAGGCGCGGGGCGCCGAATGGCGAGAGGATGATATCGGCAGCGGGGTCCGATGACGTTGAACAGGCATCCCGCCGCTTTGAACGGCCGTGTCACGCGCCGATCGGCGCCGGCGGAGCGTCGGAGGCCGCTTCGCCCGTTTCAGGCGCTCGGCCTAGGGCTGAAGCCTCAGCCGGTCAGCCACCGAAGGGCGCGCCGCAGACGTTCGGCGCCGTTCGATTCGAACCACCGGCCATGCGCGAAGATGACCCGTTCAGGCGCGAGATCGACGAGGCGGCGGGCCGCCTCGGCGGCGGCGCTCCTTCGGGCGTTGATGGCGAACCGCAGGTGCAACGGCGTCTTGCCGTCCGGAGCCATCGAGCCCACCAGCCGCAGCAGGGGCCGAGCCAGGCGGCTCACCTTCTCGGGCTCCAAGTTCTGGATGAGGTCCGTCAGGATGAGGCTGGACGTCGGGCGATGGAAGAACGCGACTTCCTTGAAGCCGAACCCGCCCGGCACGACGACCTGATCGATGTCGCCGGCCCATGCCGCCGGCGCCGCATCCCCGAGATCATGGTCGAGGATGACGCCTGATTTCCTGACTTGCGCACGCTGGCGCAGGCCGGGAGCGGCCCAGCTGACCGCGCCCGGACAGCGGTTCCGCCAATCCTTCAGGAACGCCCAGTGGACCACGTTGGGCGCGACCAGGTGCCGGATGGGGCCGAGCTTCTCGATTTCGACCCTAAGGGCTTCGTCGTACTGCGTGGGGGAGTGCAGCCAGACGTCGCCATTCGCCAGCCGCACGACGGTCATTCGCACCGGGATCGGCAGTCCCGCGGCGCGAAGCGGCCCGCCGTCGACGAGCCAGAGATTGTCAGCCACCGGCTTCAGGACATCGAGCGGCGGATAGACGGAACTCATCTCACTCGCGGTCATGTGATCTCCCGAGCGCGTCCTGCTGCGACCAGCGTGCCGGCGGCAGAACACGCCGCCGCCCGAACCGTTCCCCACGCGTCGGCTTCGGGCGGCGCGATGAGGCTCTTGGTCCGGTCGGCTGTGGAGTCATGCGCGTCTTCGGCGATCCCGCGCCGGAGTGGGCGAACTGCTGCCCGCGGGCGGGGCTGGAGAAGGGGAATCCGAGGCGGAACCAACAGCTTATGGCGGATGTTGAAGGCGCCTGGGAGGACCCATGCAACCTGGGCTGTCGCGAACTGAACGAGAGGTGCTGACCGGCCTCGCCTTTGGCGATCGCCGCCTGATCTGGGACGGAGCCACGCTCCATAGCCTTTCTTGCCGGGGGTTGGCGGAGTGCCGGCTCGACGGCTGGGCGATCACGTCGTCCGGTCGCCGCGCGCTGCACGAGATGGAGACCCGGACCGTCCTGGACGGCCAGGCTCTGATCTCGAGGATCGCGCCGAACAAGGCGCCCTGATCTCACGGCAGAGACAGCGCTCCAGGCGGCGGCCGCGCTCGACCTTCTGAGCTGACGAACCGATCGACGGCTTCGGCGCTTTTTGCTTGAACGGCGCCGTATCGGTCGCAACCAGGAACCTCGCATGCGGCAAGAGTCCCTCGACTTTCTCAAAGACCTCGTGGCGGCGCCCTCGCCGAGCGGATACGAGCAGCCGGCGGCCGCGGCCTTCCGGGGCTATGTCGAGCGCCATGCCGACAGGGTCACGACGGACGTGCACGGCAACGTGACGGCGGCGCTCAACCCCGGCGCCGAGATGAGGATCATGCTGGCCGGGCACATGGACGAGATCGGCTTCGTCGTTCACCACATCAGCGACGAAGGCCTCATCTACTTCAGCCCGATCGGCGGCCATGACAGCGTCATTCCCGTGGGCCAGAGGGTCTGGGTGCACGGCAAGGAGCGGGTCGCCGGCGTGGTGGGCCGCAAGGCGATCCACCTTCTCGACCCCGAGGAGCGCAAGAAGAAGCCCGAGCTCAAGGAGCTCTGGATCGATGTCGGCGCCAGCTCGCGCGCCGAGGTCGCGGAGCTGATCGAACTCGGCGACGTCGCGACGTTCCAGTACGAGTTCCAGCACCTGCTGGGCGACCGCGCGACCGCCCGCGCCTTCGACAACAAGGTCGGCTGCTTCGTGGTCGCCGAGACGCTGCGGCTGCTGCGCGAGGAAGGCGGCCTTGACCCGAGCGTGGGGGTCTACGCCGTCGCGACCGTGCAGGAAGAGATCGGCTCAAGAGGCGCCAGAACGTCGGCCTTCGCGATCGGCGCGCAGACGGGGCTGGCCGTCGATGTCGGGCACGCGGTGGACTATCCGGGCGTGAGCAAGGCGCGGCTCGGCCAGTGCGACATCGGCGGCGGACCGATGATCTCGCGGGGAGCGAACACGAACCCCGTGGTGTTCAGGCTGCTCACCGAGGCGGCTAAGGAGCACGCGATCCCGTACCAGATCGGCGTTGCGGCGGGGGCCACCCCGACGGACGCCGGACCGATGCAGCTGAACCAGGCCGGCATGGCCACCGGGCTCCTGAGCGTCCCGCTGCGCTACATGCACACCCCGTGCGAGCTGCTGAGCCTGAAGGACGTCGAGGACTGCGCGCGCCTGATGGCCGCCTACTGCAGGCGCATCCGGCACGACACGGACTTCACGCCCCGCAGCTGAGATCGGGTCGCCGCCCAAAGCGGCGCCGGCCGGGCTCAGCGGATCATGCCGGCCGAATGCGGAACGGATCGGTCGATCGTGGCCTGCTCGCTGCGCGTCAGCGGGCGGGACGGGCCCGACGCGCAAGCGGCCAGGCTCGCCGCCACCAGGATCCAACTCAGTATTCGCATGCGCCCAACTCCCGATGCGGAACCGCTCTCGGCTGTAAGACCCGGCGCAGCCCGATTGTTCTGCGCAGGGTGACGTGACGCGCGCGAACGCGGATCCGTCAGGTTCGCCGAGGCCCTGGCGCGGCAGCGCGGACTCGCTTCCTTGCGCCTGTCTCAGCGCTCTTCGATGATCGACCGGATGCGCGACGCGAGCTTGTCCATCGGAAACGGCTTGCTCATCACCTGCATCCCCGGCTCGAGGTGCCCGTTCGCGACAGCCGCGTTCTCCGCATAGCCGGTGATGAACAGGATCTTGAGATCGGGCCGATGCAACCGGGCCTTGTCCGCCATCTGCTTTCCGTTCATCCCGCCCGGAAGCCCGATGTCCGAGATCAGCAGGTCGATCTTGACGTCCGACTCCAGCACCTTCAGCCCGGAGGCCGCGTCCGCGGCCTCGATCGACTGGTAGCCGAGCTCCGCAAGCGTGTCTCCGACCAGCATGCGAACCGTCGGCTCGTCGTCCACGACGAGAACCGTCTCTCCGGCCTCGGCCCGCGGCAGCTCCCTCGGCGCCTCGTCGCCGTCGACCTGCGCGGGCTTGCCGCCCGTGTGCCGCGGCAGATAGATCTTCACCGTGGTGCCGCGGCCGACCTCCGAGTAGATCCGGACATGGCCGCCCGACTGGCGGGCGAACCCATAGATCATGGAAAGACCAAGCCCGGTCCCCTTCCCGACAGGCTTCGTGGTGTAGAAGGGGTCGAAGGCGCGGGCGACGACTTCGGGCGGCATGCCGGTTCCGTTGTCGGTCACGCAGATCGCGATGTACTGGCCGGCCGGCACGTCGCGCTCGATCGCGCCGACCTGATCGATCCAGGTGTTCGCCGTCTCTATCGTCACCCGGCCGCCCTCCGGCAACGCGTCACGAGCGTTGATGGAGAGATTGAGGATCGCGTTCTCGAGCTGGTTGGGGTCGCAGAAGCAGGGCCACAGGCCGGCCGCCAGCACGGCTTCGATGGCGATGTTCGGTCCGACGGTGCGCCGGATCAGTTCTTCCATGTTCGAGACGAGCCGGTTGGCGTCGACCGCCTTCGGCTCCAGCGTCTGCTGGCGGGAAAACGCGAGAAGCCGGTGGGTGAGCGTCGCCGCCCGGGACGCGGCGCCCTGCGCGGCGGTGATGTAGCGCTCCAGCTCGTTGATGCGGCCCTGCGCGAGACGAGCCGCCATCAGGTCGAGGCTGCCTGTGATTCCGGTCAGCAGATTGTTGAAGTCATGCGCGAGCCCGCCGGTGAGCTGCCCGACGGCCTCCATCTTCTGCGACTGGAACAGCGCCGCCCGGGAGCGCTCCAGCTCCAGTTCGGACTCCCGCCGTTCGGTGAGATCACGGGTGACCTTGGCGAAGCCGATGAGCTCGCCGCTCTCGTCCCGGATAGCGTCGATCACCACGCTCGCCCAGAAGCGGCTCCCGTCCTTGCGCTGCCGCCATCCTTCGGCCGTGAAGCGTCCCGCGCGCCTGGCGGTCTCCAGCGCCCTCGAGGGCGTCCCCGCCTCGCGATCCTCCGGCGTGTAGAACCGCGAGAAATGCTGTCCGACGATCTCGTCGGCCGCATAGCCCTTGATGCGCTGGGCCCCGGTGTTCCAGTTCGTGATCAGCCCGTCCGGGTCGAGCATGAAGATGGCGTAGTCCGTCACGCCCTGGACGAGAAGGCGGAACCGGCGCTCGGTCTCGAGAGCGGCGAGGCTCGCCTCGCGATGCTCCGTCATGTCGCGGGTGACCTTGGCGAAGCCGACGACCCTGTCGCCCTCGCGGATGGCGTCGACCACGACCATCGCCCAGAAGCGGGTTCCGTCTCTGCGGACGCGCCATCCTTCGCCGGCGAAGCGGCCTTCCTCGAAGGCGCGCTTCAGGACCTTCTGAGGCAGGCCGGCCTCGCGGTCCTCGGCGGTGTAGAACCGCGAGAAGTTCTGGCCGATGATCTCCTCGGCCGCGTAACCCTTGATCCTCTGCGCGCCAGGGTTCCAGCTCGAGACGTTCCCCTGGGGGTCGAGGATGTAGATCGCGTAGTCGACGACCGATTGCACCAGCTGCTCGTAGGCACTGGCGTCCAGCCGTCTTGTTCCGACCTGTCTGGTCAAGGCTGCACCGTCAGGGCGTATGCGCCTCGGCCGAGGAACCCGCCCGCCCACCGTCGCCGTCTCATACGTTCGCCCCCCGCGGACGCGTCATGCGAAGCTTTCGATCCGCCCTGCCGCTGCGCATGTGACATCCACGTGAAGCGGCGTTTAGCCTACTCTAGGGCGTTGCGGAACGGAGCGTAGGGATCGCCGAACGCATTGGCGGCCCCGGGGGCCTGTCAGGGGCGTCTCCGGACTGCTGCTTCGCCATCCGCTCGCGCCGGAAACACCAGGGTCCGGCCGAATGGCCGTGATTTTCGCCAACACCTTCGTCGCGTGCTATGGTTGGTCGTTCAGGTGAAGAATGGCCCAGCTCAAGGCCGGCGAGCCAAGGGGCGACCGCGATTGAAATCGCTCTGGGCTGAAACTGCGAACTGCTTCTTCGACCCTGCGGATCTGCCTCCGCGGGGTTTTGTGTGGGGCGCATGTTTCGCGCCAGCCAGCTTCCTCACCATTTCGGCGCAACGCTGTGGATCGTCGTCGGCGCCGAACGCGCGGGCGGCGTGACAAGACGTTGCGCGCCGGACGGCCGGCGGCCGAGAGGCTGTCCGGGCACGGCCGGAAGGTCGTCAATCAGGCTCATCAAGCACGCGGGGCCGAGCGGCGCCCTGCTCGATGTTCTTCCACATGATGCGGCCAGCCTCGCGCCAGCCGCAGAGAGCGAATGGGAATGATGAACGAGCACGTCGAGGCTCCGCAAACGGACGTCAACGCCCTCCGGCGGAAGCTTCGAGATTATGTGCAGCCGCACACCGCTCGCAGCGTGTACGAAGTCGGCATCACCGTCGCGCTGTTCGCGCTGACATGGGCGGTGATGGCCGTCGCGCTGCAGCAGGGGCTCGTGTGGCTCTATCTTCTCGGCGTCGCTCCGGCCGCGCTCTTCCTCGTAAGGCTGTTCCTCGTCCAGCACGATTGCGGCCACGGCTCGTTCTTCAAGAGCCGCGCGGCGAACGACTGGACCGGTCGAGTGATCGGCGTCCTGACCCTCACCGATTATGACCACTGGCGGCGCAGCCATGCCGTGCACCATGCGACCTCGGGCAATCTGGATCATCGCGGCGTCGGCGACATCGACACCCTGACGGTGTCGGAATATCGCGCGCGATCCCGCTGGGCGCGCCTGCGCTACCGCGCCTACCGTCATCCCCTGGTGATGTTCGGCCTCGGCCCCGGCTACGTCTTCATCCTCCAGGGCCGGCTTCCGGTCGGCTTCATGCGCAAGGGCCCGGCTCTCTGGATCAGCACCATGGCGACCAACGCGGCGATCGTGCTGCTTACGGCGCTGATGATCTGGATCGTCGGCGCCGAGCGCTTCTTCCTGATCCAGATACCAGTGTCGCTGCTGGGCGCGTCGATCGGGGTCTGGCTGTTCTTCGTGCAGCACCAGTTCGAGGGAACGCATTGGCGGGCGGACGACGCCTGGAACGTCTCCGAGGCGGCGTTGCACGGCAGCTCGCATTACGACCTGCCTGGTCCCCTGAAGTGGCTGACCGCCCATATCGGCGTCCATCACGTCCATCACCTGTCCAGCCGGATTCCCTATTACCGGCTGCCCGAAGTGCTCCGCGACTTTCCAGAGCTTCGGAACGTCGGTCGCCTCACGCTCGGTCAGAGCCTCAGATGCGTGCCCCTGACGCTCTGGGACGAGGCGAACCAGAGGCTGATCTCGTTCCGTGAGTTTCGCCAGGCCGCCTGAGCATCGGGCCTCGCGGCCCGCGACGGCCTCTGGCCGAGCGCGAGCGGACGCTTAGGAGGGGAGGGCCGCCGTCTCTCCGCCGGCCGCCGGCTTCTGATCGATGATCCTGCCTTCCTTCCGCGGCCTGGTCAGCGGCGCCGGGACAGGCGCGTTGCCCTTCAGCAGATCGATGCCTGAATGCATGTCGCCCGCGATCTGCAGGTCGAGCCGCTCGGCGTCGCGGCGCCGGACATCCTCCCTGACCTCCGCGGCCTCGTCTTCCGGCACGCCAAGCGTGACCAGCGCCGCCTCGCCGAAGCTCATCGCTGACTCGAAGGTTTCGCGGATCTGGAAGTCGACGCCCGTTCGGATGAGGTCGATCGCGTGCCCGCGGTCGATGGCCCTGACCAGCAGCTTGGCGAGCGGGAACTCGTGCTTCACGAGCTCGACGATCTTCTCCGACGTCTCCTGCTTGTCGACGCAGACGAGGATCGCCCGCGCTTCGCCCGCGCCGGAGGCGTGAAGCGTGTCGAGCCGCGTGCCGTCGCCGTAATAGACCTTGTAGCCGAAGGTGGCCGCCGCCTCGATCATCTCGACGTCCTTCTCGATGATTGAGATGTCGAAGCCGCGGGCGAGCAGCGACTGGCTCGCGACCTGCGCGAAGCGGCCGAAGCCGATGACGAGAACCTGGCCGGTTAGGCCTTCGGCCGCGTCGACGCCCTCCAGAGACTGTTTCGTCTGCGGCATGAGCCGCTTCAGCGCGAGCGCGGTAAGCGGCGTCAGCGCCATCGAGAGGATCACGACCGCGGTGAAGATCGCGTTGGTGGGCGCGTCCATGACGCCGACCGCCGAAGCCGCCGAATAGAGCACGAAGGCGAATTCGCCGCCCTGCGCGAACAGGGCGACGCGGTCGATCCCCTCCCGGTTCGAGGAGCCGAGCGCCCGGGCGACGGCGAAGATCGCGGCGCCCTTCACGGCGGTGAACAGCGCCGTGAAGCCCAGGATGGTCGGCCAGTGCGCGACGATCGCCGAGAGGTCGAGCGACATGCCGACTGCGAGGAAGAACAGGCCGAGCAGAATGCCGCGGAACGGTTCGATGTCAGTCTCGAGCTGGTGGCGGAAGGTCGATTCCGACAGCAGTACGCCGGCGAGGAAGGCGCCCATCGCCATCGACAGGCCGCCCACCGACATCAGCAGGGCCGAGCCGAGCACGACGAGCAGCGCGGCGGCCGTCATCACCTCGCGGGCCTGGGACCGGGCGAGGATGCGGAACATCGGGTTGAGAAGGTAGCGCCCGGCGAGCACGAGCCCCGCGATCGCCCCGAGCGCGACGCCGATCTCAAGGAGCCGGTCGGACGACGTCTCGCTCGCCTGCGACGGCGCGATGAAGGCCACGATCGCGAGCAGCGGCACGATCGCGAGGTCTTCGAGCAGCAGGATCGAGACGGCCTTCTGCCCCTGCGCCGTCGAGGTCTCGCCGCGTTCGTCGAGCATCTGCATGACGACGGCGGTGGAGGACAGAACGAAGCCCATCCCGGCGACGAAGGCGACGCGCAGGTCGAGACCCGCGAGATGTCCGACCAGCGTCAGCAGCGCGCCGCTCGCGATCACCTGGCCTGCGCCGAGGCCGAAGATCTCGCGTCTCAGTCCCCATAGTCGCGAGGGCTGCATCTCCAGCCCGATCACGAACAGCAGCATGATGACGCCGAATTCGGCGATGTGCAGGATCGTGGCGGGATCGGAAAACAGACCGAGCCCGAACGGGCCTATGATGAGGCCGGCGGTGAAATAGCCGAGCACCGAGCCGAGGCCCAGCCGCTTGAAGATGGGCACGGCGACGACGCCGGCCCCCAGCAGGGCTACTATCTGAACAAGCTCGCCCTGGCCCGCCGCCGCCATCAACTTATCCCCGATCCGCTGGTCCCCCGCTTCCTTACGACGCGACCGGGGCCCAGCGCGATCTGGAGCCTTCACAAAATGCTGAAGCGGGGCTCGGCGATGGCCGCGGAGCGGGGCATCGCCGCCGGGGCCTTATGCTGGACGGAAGCCCGTCCAGCATCCTTCCGCTGAAAGCGTGGCGTTCAACCTGCCTGCGCGTGCAGGGCCGGCCGGTCCTTGTCGGCCGCGGCGAGAAGCGCGTCGTTCTGGATGACCGAGATCACGAGCAGCCGCTTGAGATCGCCGGACAGCGACGTCCACGGCATGGTCTGGCCCGGAGACAGGCCGAGCAACGCCGTTCCGATCGGGGTCAGGACAGAGACGCGGCCGGCGTCGATGTCCGCCTCTCCGGGATAGACGAGCGTCACGGTCCGGGGGGCTGCGCCTTCGATCTGGTAGGTCACCACCGAGCCCATCCGGACCGAATCCTCCGGCAAGCGGTGATCGGCGACGAGCTTCGCCCGGGCGAGCTCGATCTGGAGCTCCTCTGCGGCTTCCGGATTGCGGCGCTCGATCGTCTGGGCGAGCGTCGAGAGGCGATCGTGGTCGGTCTGCGACAGGACGATCTTGGGCTTGCGAGTGGGCGTGGTGGCGGACATGGCTATTCCCGATGCGCGGGTCGCCCGCCAGGGCGACGAGCTCGGCGGGTCGATCAGATCAGATGGATTGTGGTGAAGCGGATTGAGGCGGCCGCACGGGCCCGGCGGTCGGAGCTAGATCCGACCGCGCTTAGAGGCCTGCGATAGGGAAGCGTCGGCCGGGCCGGCGCAGGGCAGCTGGATTCCTCATCATCCCCATCAAGTAGGAGCGGGGGGAGGATCGGTCAACTCCGCGGGCCCCCGCCGCGCGGTTGCAGCCTCGCGGCGGACGGTCGGCGGGCCGGCCGAAGCTCCTCATATCCCGGCATACCAATCATAGCCGCGGTCCTCCCAGTAACCCCCGGCGCCGCCGCCGAGACCCGCATAGCTGTCGACGATCTCGATGCGCATGAGGTACTTGGCGTGCTTGTAGCCGAGCTGGCGCTCGACCCGCAGGCGCAGCGGCGCGCCGTGGCCGATGCTGAGCGGCTGGCCGTTCATCGCGTAGGCCAGGATCGTCTGCGGGTGGAAGGCGTCGACGAGGTCGACGCTTTCGTAATACTGGCCGCTCCCGTCGAGGGTCTTCTCCAGCTCGTCCGCGCAATGGAAGACGGCGTACCGCGCTGAAGATTTGAGGCCGACTGTCCTCAGCAGCCCTCCGAGCTGAACCCCGGTCCACTTGCCGATGGCGCTCCAGCCCTCGACGCAGTCATGGCGGGTGATCTGGGTCCGGGCCGGCAGAGACTTGAGCTCCGCGAGCGACAGCGCCTGAGGCCGGTCGACAAGCCCGTCGATCTTGAGCCGCCAGTCTGCGAACCCGCCCTCGGCGAGACGCGCGTACTGCTCGCTGTCGGGCGCGCTGGTGCCGTTGACGCGGAAGGTGGGCGAGATGTGGGCTTCGGAGAACTCCCGCGCCAGAGCGTCTCTGCCCTGAAGCAGCCGCTGGATCTTCATCGTGAGCGGCTCGGCGGAGCGGAGAACGGCGTCCGCCGTGTCGTTCTGCTCCAGCAGGTCGCCGCCCGAGAGGGCGAGGGCGCTTGCGCCGAGACCGCCGCCGACCAGAAGGCGACGGCGCGTGAGACCGGTCATGCGCTGGGCCTTTCGCGCCTGACGGCGTAACGGCCCGTGATCATCGAACGCATGTTGTTCCATGGTCCGGAGAGCACGACCATGGCGACGTGAACGACGACGAAGGCGACGAGCAGCGACGCGGTGATGAAGTGGATCGTCCGGGCGGACTGCCGGCCGCCGAACAGGTCTGGAAGGAGCGGGAAGGCCGCGTCGGCGCCGGGCGACATGGTCAGGCCGGTCAGGACCATCAGGGGCAGCAGGCCTGCGATGACGGCGACATAGGCGAGCTTCTGCAGGGCGTTGTAGCGCCGGGCCTGGTCGCCGGAGGGGAAGCGCAGGCGCGCATGATCGACGATCTCGCGCCAGAGATGGCGGGGCGTGAGCTCCTGCGGCTCCGGCGCCAGATCGCGGCGAAGATGGCCGCTCAGGAGGCCGGAGCCGAGATAGATCAGGCCGTTCAGGACGAAGATCCACGCGAAGAAGAAATGCCAGCGCCGGCCGGAGGCGAGGTCCTGGTAGGACGGAAGGGTGAGCCAGTCGGGGAAGGCGCGCGCCGTCCACTCGCCGTCGGTCTTTGACAGGCCCAGCACGCCCGTCGTCGGAACCGAGAGACCGGCGATCTTCACGAGGCCGCGCGGCTCGCCTCCGCTCTCGCTTGCGGCGATCTCAAGGACCGCCGGGTCCGCGTCAGCGCCGTACTGGCCCCAATGCAGCCGCGGGTAGGCGTTGAAGATCTGAAGCCCGCTCATAAGCAGCACGCCGAGGCACAATGCGTTCAGCCAGTGCGTCAGGCGCGTCGCCAGGGAGTGGCGCCGGATGAGGACGGTCGCTCGCGGCCCCGTCGCCTGCGGGTCCAGGGTTTGCTCGGTCATCGATCTGTCCTGAGGTTCGGTTCGCGCTCAGCGCGGCGCGCATGATCCACCGGCCTGGCGGGGGGACGGGGGGCGCCAGGCCGGTGGCGTCGCCGGCTCACATCGGCGGAACGACGCCGTTGGCGCCGACGACGATCCGCTGCGCGCTGATCGCGCCGCCCGCATCCTTCTCGGCCGGCACGAAGACCATCGCGTCGGGCTTGAGGTCGGCCGCGGTGGCCGGCGCGAGGGTGACGACCGGGGTGCCTTCCGGGACCGCGATCTTCTTCTCCTTGCCATGGTAGGTGACGGTGACGGTTCGTCCGTCCACCCCCTTGACCGCGTCCGCGACTGTGGCGTTGGTCATGGTGCTGTTGGGCTTGAGGTCCCAGCCGTAGCTGCCTTCGCCGAGCCCCTTCATGGCCGGCGGGAAGATCAGGACCTCGAGCGCGCCGTCGCCGCCGGCCTTCGCCGGAAGCGAGGCGATGCCGACATAGTCGCCGGGCTTAACGTCCGTCAGGGACATGCGGGTGACGCTCGACACGGTCCAGCCTGAGGCGAGCGCCACGTCGACGGTCTCGCCCTCGCGGGTCTTCACCTTCAGGGACTGCCCGTCGAAACTGACGATCGACCCGCGCACCCGAACCGGATTCCCCTTCGCGCCCTCGGCGAAAGCGGATGAGCCCACGCTCGCGCCGAGCGGCAGGCTGACGACCACGGCGATGAGCGCCGTGGCGAGTTTCTGAAGCATCTGATTTCCTTTCGACCTACTGATAGGTAGTCTCAGCGCGCAAAGGTTTGTTCGGCGCGCTACGGAGCGTTTGCCGCCTCAGGCGCCGGGCGACGCCGCCTGCTTGAGGGGCTCACCGGGATCGGCCACGAGCCTGTCGATCAAAGGCGTGACGATCGCCCTGAACACCGCGTCGTCGCCATAGGCGCGCGCCGACAGCATGGCGCCGTGAACCGCCGCCATGAAGACTTCCGCCTCGGAGCGGGCGTCGCCTGAAAGCTTGAGGCGGCCCTGCTTCGCGCCTTCCTCGATGACCGAGGTGAGCCAGTTCGACAAGGCGCGGAAATGCGCCCGGACCTCGACGACGACCTCGGGCGGCAGGACAGGTATCTGGCTCGCAAGCAAGGCGCAGACGCAGAAGGCGTTCGCCGGATCGCGGACGCATTCGGACCAGTATCCGGCATAGGCCCGAAGTCGATCCACCGGATCCGGATGATGGCGGTCCAGCGCGGCCATCCCGGCCGCGGCCTCCTCGATATGCCGCGCCACGACGGCGCGGACGAGGTCGACCTTGCTGGGAAAGTGATGATGGATGCTGGCCTTTCGAATGCCGACCACTCCGGCGATGTCGGCATAGCTGAAGCCGTTATACCCCCCGCCGATTATCAGGGAGCGCGCGCATCGGAGGATCTCGTCGGACGTGCTGGTGAGATTGGCCATACGGTAACCTACTAACTAGTAGGTTGGTCGTCAAGCGCCGGCGCTGCTCATGGCCGTCACGTGCGGTTCTCCTTGCCGCGCCTGTCCGCGAGACGGCTCCGCGCGCCGCGCATACGGAACAGGAGCCGATGCTCGGCGAATTCGCGCTCGGCGCGGAGATCGGCCAAGTCGCGCTCGAGCAGTTCAAGCCTTGCGTCGGACCCCGCGACGTCCGCGCCGACCCGCTGCAGCAGCGCTCTGTGAAACGCCAGTTCGAGCGCCCGCCTCTCGCCGTGGCTGACGCGCACCCGCGCCCGGTCCAGCGCCTCGCGGAGCTCTTCGATCATTTCGCCCATGGCGGCTCGCTCGACGCGTTCACTCCTGCCCTCCGCGCCGTCAGGGCGCCTTCGGAAGGTCCTGCTGCGCGCGGGGCTTGACCGGCGTCTCGGCGTCGGGGGACGACGGAACCCCGTGATCGCCGATATACGCGATGAGGACGCTGAAGAGGACGAGGACGATCCCGGCCACCATGACGACCGTTCCGAGCGGAAACTTTCGCTTCCGCCGGGTTTCGGCGCCTGAAGTCGAATGGTCCCGGATGGTCATGAAACTCGCGTCGCTTGATCCCGGAGAGTGCTTGCAAAGGTCCGGGGGACGCGGAAAGTTCCGCGCTGGCGCACCCGACGCGGAGCACGGAGGCAGGCCGCCGTTCAGGCCGCGGCCTGGTCGGAGCGGCGCGTCCGGCTGAGCAGCAGGGCGGCGATCAGGTCCGTCTGGGTGACGATGCCGATGAGCTGGCTGTGACGGTCGACGACCGGCAGATGATGAAGGCCGGCGGTCGTCATCAATCTCACCAGATCGGCGAGCGGCGTCTCCGGCGTGGCGGTCTTAGCGGGCGAGGTCATGACCTCGCGGACGACCGAGCCGGGGGCCGTGCCGTTCAGCGCGCTCAGGCGCAGGCGATGCGCGAGGCTCAGGCGCGGGCCCTTGGGGCCCCAGGCGACCTTGTCGAGCAGGTCCGTCTGGGTGAGGATTCCGATCACCCGCGCATTGTCGTCCGTCACCGGCAGCGCCTTGACGTGGTGCCGCCGCACGATGTCGAGCGCTTCGAGGAGCGGCGTCTCGGGCGATATCCCGATCACGTCCCGGGTCATCACGTCGGCGCAGGTCAGCTCCCCTGAGCGGCGGCGCAGCGCCCGCACCTCCGCGCGCCGAAGGATCATCTCCAGATCGCCGCGGTCGACGTCGAGCAGCACGTCGTGCTCGGCGAGCGCCGCGTCTATGTCCTCCGAGCTGAAGCCGAGGCGCACGCTTTCCGGCGGCTCGTTCTCGCGCGGAGCGGACGTCGCTACGCTGCGATGGGGGTAGGTGCGGCCGGTCAGGTTGTTGTAGGCGACCGCGGAGGCGAGCAGCAGGATCGAGTTCGCCAGCACCGGCCACAGCACGAATCCGTAGCCGAGCTGGCTGATCGCCGGACCGCCGACCACGGCCGTGAGCGCCACTGCGCCGCTCGGCGGATGGACGCAGCGGAGCGCGAGCATGACGGCGATCGCGCCGCTGACGCCGAGCGCGGCGGCGAGGAACAGGTCGGGCACGAATCTGGCGGCCGTGACGCCGATCACCGCCGCCACGATGTTGCCGCCGATCAGCGACCATGGCTGCGCCAGGGGGCTCGACGGAACTGCGAACAGCAGCACCGCCGAGGCTCCCATCGGGGCGATCAGCAGCGGCAGATGCGCCGCCCCCCCGCCCACCAACGCGGAGCTTGCGAAGCCCGTGATCGCGATCCCGAGCAGCGCGCCGAACGTGGCGCGAAGCCGTTCCGTCCGGCTGACCGGGGCGAGCGAAGGCGCAAGGCGCCGCATGAGTTCCGCGAGCGGGGGCATCGCTCCTCCTGGGGATCGCAGGCAGAGAGCCTACGCGGCGCGAGAACGGCGTGTGGCCGGATGGTCATCGGGCGCCGGCGCGGCCGGGCGCTGGACGGCTTCTGGAGAGCTCAGGCGGCGAGCAGTTCGTCGGCGGGCCCGAAGAACTCGTAGTGGATCCGCGACGGCGGCACGCCGTGGCTGACGAGCCCGTTCACGAAGGCGCGCAGGAAGGCGCGGGGCCCGCACAGGAAATAGTCCGCGTCGCCAACGGGGTGTGGCGGGCGAGCCAGTCCGGCGTGACCAGACCGGCTTCGTCATAGGCATCGCCCTGCACGTCCTGCGCGCGCGGCTTCTCGTAGAAGAAGGTGGTGCGGATGCGGCCGCCGGAGGCCTTCGCCAGCGCCCGCACTTCGTCGCCGAGCGCGTGGGTCGCGCCCGACATCGCGCCATGGACGAAGTGGACCGCATGGCCGGCGCCTTGCCGGGCGAGCGCGCCCAGCATGCTGACCATCGGGTCAGGCGATGAATTAGCCGTCATCGCCGCTGATCTGA
>NZ_JBJKEX010000140.1:0-7392 GCF_045505405.1 Hansschlegelia beijingensis
GCGGCTCATGCTTCCACCGCCCGGCCCTTGAGGGCGAACAGGCCCCGCGGCTTCTTCTGGATGAACAGGATGATGGCGACGAGCAGCACGATCTTGCCCCCCTCTCGCGCCGCTCGACCGCTCCGAGCTGCCGGTCGAAACCGCAGCCCTCGCCCGCTTTCTCATCGGCAAGGTCGTGGCGCGCGCGCTGCCCGAGGGCGTCGTCAGCGGCAGGATCGTGGAGACCGAGGCCTATGGCGTCGGCGACGCGGCCGGCCACGCCTTCAGCGGCGTGACCGAGCGCAACAGCTCGCTGTTTCTCGAGCGGGGCCACGCCTATGTGTATTTCATCTATGGCCGCTCCTGGATGCTGAACGTCTCGGCCGAGATCTCCGGTATCGGCGCCGGCGTCCTGATCAGGGCGATCGAGCCGCGCGACGGCGTCTCCCTCATGCGGCTCAACCGCGGTGACGGCCCCCTGCGAGACCTGGCGCGCGGCCCCGGACGGCTCGCCGCCGCGTTGCGGATCGACCGCTCGCTCGACGGGTTGGATCTCTGCCGCACGGGCCCGCTGTGGCTGGCGCGCGGCGACGAGGCCGCCGACGAGATCGGCGAAAGCGTCAGGATCGGGATCTCGCGCGAGGCGGACCGCCTGCTGCGCTTCTATGTTCGCGGGAGCCCTTACGTCAGCGGACTGCGGCGGCTCAACGCGTGAACCGCCGAAGTTCCGCGCGCCGCGCCTTGCTCCCGAAGCGTCAGACCCGCACCTGGCTGCCGCGGGGCTCCTGCGCCTGCGCGGAATCCGGGGAGGCCGCCGGCGCCGTGGCGTCGTGCGCGGGCGCTTCCGTGCGCACGCGGGTCTTCTGCGGATCGTAATGCGGGAAGGCCACGACGGTCGCGCCGATGCGCTTCTGCTGGCCGTCGAGCTTGCCGATCTCGACCTGCGCGCCGAGCTCCGCATAGGTCACGTCGAGGCGCGCGAGCGCGATCGTCTTGCCGAGGATCGGCGACCTCGTCGCGCTCGTCACCACGCCGATCTGCGCGCGGCCGGCATGGACGCAGTCGCCATGGCCGATCGCCTCGTTGCTGTCGATGTCGAGCCCGACCAGCTTTTTGGACGGCGTCTCGCGGCGCCGCTGAAGCGCCTGCGCGCCCACATAGGGGTCGGTCTTCTCTTTCGGCACAGCGAAGCCGATGCCGGCCTCGAACGGGTCGGTCTGGTCGCAGAACTCGTAGCCCGCGAAGGCGAGGCCGGCCTCGATGCGCAACATGTCGAGCGCCTGGAGCCCCAGCGGCTTGATGCCGTGCGGCGCGCCCGCCTCCATGATCGCATCCCAGACCTCCGGGGCGCGGTCGGGATGACAGAACACCTCATAACCGAGCTCGCCCGTATAGCCGGTGCGCGACACCACGACCGGGACCCCGTTGAGCCGGCCGACGGTGAAGCGGAACCACTTCAGCTCGCTGACCGTGGGCTCGGCCGGAGGGGTCGTCACGAGGCTCGCCAGCACCTCCCGCGAGCGCGGGCCCTGGACGCCGACGTTGTGGAGCTGGTCGGTCGCGGTCTTCACCCAGACCTTCAGCCCGTGCTTGCGGGCGAGCTCGCGCAGATGGACCCCGCAATAGTCCTCGCCGCAGATCCATCGGAAGTTGTTCTGCCCGAGGCGGAAGACGGTCCCGTCGTCGATCATGCCGCCATGCTCGTAGCACATGGCCGTATAGACCACCTGGTTGATGGCGAGCTTCTTGATGTTGCGGGTGACGGCGAGCTGCATCAGCGCCTCGGCGTCCGGGCCGATCACCTCGAATTTGCGCAAGGGCGACAGGTCCATGATCGCGACCCGCTCGCGGCAGGCCCAGTATTCCGCGATCGGGCCCTCGTCCGAGTAGCAGTCCGCGAGCCAGAACCCGCGATATTCGGAGAATTTGCGGGTGAGCGCGGCGGTGCGCGGGTGGAACCCGGTTTCGCGGGTCAGCCTGGGCTCGGCGTCGGGCGTCATTCGGTGCGCTATGCCTTTGGAGAAGTTTTCCGACTTGTCGTAGACGCGGACATGGATGTCCGTCGGCGACCAGCCGTTGGCGGGATCGATGTCGTCGGTGCAGGACGACGAGGCGCAGACCAGGTCGGTCAGCGCCCTGAGCAGGACGTAGTCGCCGGGCCGCGACCATGGCTCGTCCATGCCGATGGAGTCGTCGGCCCTGACGAAGGTGTTGTAGAAGAAGTTGATCGCCGGCCAGCCTGCCCGCGGCGCGACCCCGTAGGGCTTCAGCGTGCGGTTGAAGTTCTCGGTGCAGTTGTCGTGCCCCGGATACCCCATGTCCTCATAGTATTTCGGCGTGCAGGCGAGCAGGAAGGCGTCGTGGCGTCCGACCGTGTCGCGCACGATCTCGACCAGCGGCGTCATCCGCGCGTCGAAATATTTGGAGTGCAGCCCCGGGCCCGGATTGGCGGTGCCCATCAGGGTGCGGGTGACGGTCGGATCGAGGCCGAACTCCTCGCCCCGCTCCAGGGCGGCGGCGTCGAAGGCCAGAAAGTCCGAGCACTGCCGGCCGTCGACGTCGATGATCTGGATGTAGTCGCCCGCCGCCACCCGATAGGCGGACGCCGTGGCGGCCTTGATCCGCAGGTCGAGCTTCGGCTCCGCCAGCGGCGCCGGCGCGACGCCGCCGGCAGGAGCGTGGCTTTCGATCTCGACCTTCAGATCGGTCGGCGGGGTCTGCTGATCTGGATCGAGAAATGCGGACGAAAGCGTTCGCGGAAAGCCGGCGAGCGCCATGTCCAGTCATCAGGATCCTCTGGATCGGGAGCCGCGCCCATGACCACCCCTCTCCCCACCGCAGTCCCGGAGGAGATCGAGGCGGAGATCGCGAGGCTGCGTGAGGAAGCGCACCATGCCGAGTTCTCGGCGGACGGCCGCCTGAACGACGGCCGGGGCAGCTACAGCATCGAGAGCGCGATCAACCGGCTTCTCAAGAGAGAGGCCGCTCGCTGCCGGGCCGAAGCCGACGACCTCGAACGCCAGTTCGCCGGCATGGGCGGGGAAGGAGAAGCAGACGGGCGGACCTGATCCGGGAGCCAGAGCCGAGGCAGGGCCGACGCCGACGCCGCCCGTGTCGCGATCTGGTCAGGCCGTCAGGCGGGCCTCATGATCTTCTCGAACCGGAAGGCTTCGCTATCTCCCGGCAGGTCCGGACCTCAAGCCGAAGAGCCGTCCTGATTCTCCCCCCGCGCGGCGGTGGTCAGCGCATCGTCCGGGAGCGGACGCTGCAGCGTCCGGCTCGCGGAGAGTACGATTCGGAAGCTAACAGCGGAGGAAGGGAGAAGCGGAACTGTAAAAGCAGTCCAGAAAACTGCTTCTACGTTCCGTTACGCGGCGCTGGTCCACCTCAAGAGAAAGAGGTGGTGGGCGCACTAGGGCTCGAACCTAGGACCCGCTGATTAAGAGTCAGCTGCTCTACCAACTGAGCTATGCGCCCGAGACCCGAAGGCCTGCGGTTGCGCCGCGGCCGGGGATGTAACAAAGGCCGCCCCGGCTGTCTAGGGCGATCAGCCCTCTTCCTGGAAAACCTCTTCGCGTTTGGCGCGGATCGAGGGAAGGAACACCAGAACCAGCACCAGGAGGGCGATGATCAGCAGGGTCGCGCTGAGCGGGCGGGTGAAGAACACCGTCCAGTCGCCCCGCGAGATGGTCATCGCCCGGCGGAGATTCTCCTCCAGCATCGGCCCCAGCACGAAGCCGAGCAGAAGCGGCGCCGGCTCGCAGCCGAGCTTGATCAGCACGTAGCCGACGAGCCCGAAGAAGGCGACCGTGTAGAGGTCGAACACGTTGGAGTTCACGCTGAACACGCCGATCGAGCAGAACACCAGAATCGCCGGGAACAGGATCGTGTAGGGAATCGTCAGCAGCCGCACCCACAGCCCGACGAGCGGCAGGTTGAGCATCACCAGCATCAGATTGCCGATCCACATCGAGGTGATGACGCCCCAGAACAGCTGCGGCTGCTCGATCGCGACATTCGGTCCCGGCTGGATGCCCTGGATGATCATGGCGCCGACCATCAGCGCCATCACGGCGTTAGCCGGGATGCCGAGCGTCAGCATCGGGATGAAGGAGGTCTGCGCGCCGGCGTTATTGGCTGCTTCGGGCGCGGCGACGCCCGCGATCGCGCCCTTGCCGAAGGCCTCCGGCGTCTTCGAGATTCGCTTCTCGACCGTGTAGGCCGCGAAGGACGACAGGATCGCGCCGCCGCCCGGCAGGATGCCGAGCGCGGAGCCGAGGCCGGTGCCGCGCAGCACGGGGCCGACCATCTGCCGGAAGTCGTCGCGGGTGGGCCAGACGTGGGTGATCTTCTTGATCGCCACCTGCCGATCGCTCTCGTTCTCGAGGTTCTTGAGGATCTCGGCGAGGCCGAACACGCCGATCGCGACCGAGACGAATTCGAGCTTGTCGGAGATGTCCGGGATGCCGAGCGTGAAACGCTGCGCGCCCGAGGTGACGTCGGTGCCCACGAGGCCGAACAGCAGGCCGATCGTGATCATCGCCAGCGCCTTGAGCACCGAGCCGTGCGCGAGCGCGACCGAGGCGATCAGGCCAAGGAAGATGAGAGAGAAATACTCGGCCGGTCCGAACTGGAGCGCCATCTCGGTCAGCGGCAGCGCGAACACCGCCACCAGCATGGTCGCGACCGTGCCGGCGAAGAACGAGCCCAGCGCCGCGATCGCGAGCGCCGGCCCCGCCCGGCCCTGCCGCGCCATCTGGTAACCGTCGATCGCCGTGACCGCCGAGGAGCTTTCGCCTGGCAGGTTGATCAGGATCGCGGTCGTGGAGCCGCCATACTGCGCGCCGTAATAGATGCCGGCGAGCATGATCAGCGAGGTCTCCGGCTTCAGGCCGAAGGTGATCGGCAGCAGCATCGCGATGGTCGCGGTCGGACCGATGCCGGGCAGCACGCCGATCAGCGTGCCGAGCAGCACGCCGAGGAAGCAGTAGAGCAGGTTGACCGGCTCGAGCGATGCGCTGAAGCCGATGGCGAGATTCTGAAGGAGGTCCATCTGCGCTCTCGCTTACCTGCCGGGAAGGAAGGGCGTGAGCCACGGCCCGACCAGCGCATAGGGAAGACCGAGCCCGTAGCTGAACACGATCACGCAGAACACCGTCAGGCTCAGCGTCAGCAGCAGCATCAGCCGGATGCCGGCGCGGGCGCTCGCGAGCGTCGCGATCGCCGCCACCAGCGCGATGGCGGCCGCGAGGCCGAGCCCGCGCACCGTCAGGCCGAAAACGATCGGCCCGGCCAGGATGAACAGGAGACCGCGCCACGGCACGCCGCCGATGGGCGACGGCGCCCGGCCGAGCCCCTTGAAGATGATGATCAGCCCGAGCACGCCCAGGATGATCGCCAGCATCAGCGGGAAATAGCCCGGCCCCATCCGCAGCGCGCTGCCGAGCGGCAGGTCGACGGTTCCGTAGGCGAAAGCCGCCGCGAAGGCGACGAACAGCCCCCCGCAGGCGAGCTCGCGGGTGTCGATTTGCATGGCCCCTCGCCAGCTCGAGTTCTAGGCCGGGGTCAGTCGGCGTAAACGCCCGCCGCGCTGATGACCGGACGCCAACGCTCGATCTCGGAGGTCAGCTTGGTCTTGAGGCCGTCCGGCGTCGCTTCGGCCTCGGTCGACGGCGCGGTGCCGAGATCGGCGAAGCGCTTGACGACGAGCGGGTCCTTCAGCGCCTTCTGCAGCGCAGCCGAGAGCTTGGCGGTGATCTCCGGCGAGGTGCCCTTCGGCGCGTAGATGCCGTGCCAGATGCCGACCTCGAAGTCCGGCAGCCCCGCCTCTGCGGCGGTGGGCACGTCCGGCAGCGAGGCGACGCGGTCCTTGGTCGTGGTGGCGTAGACCTTGATCTTGCCGCCCTTGATCTGGTTCGTGGTGTTGGTGGTCTGGTCGCACATGAAGTCGACCTGCTTGCCCACCAGATCGGTCATCGCCGGGCCCGTCCCCTTGTAGGGCACGGTGGTCAGCTGCTCGCCGATCTTGCTCATGAACAGCATGCCGCAGAGATGCGAGGCCGCGCCGACGCCGGCGTTGGCGAGCGTGACCTTGTCCTTGTTCGTCTTGACGTAGTCGATCAGGCCCTTGAGGTCGGCCGGCTCGAAGTCGGAGCGCGCGACGATCGTCATCGGCACGTCGGTGACGAGGCCGACATACTCGAAGGCGTTAAGGGTGTCGTAAGGAAGCTTGCGGTAGAGCACGGCGCTGGTCGCCATGCCGATGTGGTGCAGCAGCAGGGTGTAGCCGTCGGGATCGGACTTCGCCACGCGGGACGCGCCGAGCGTGCCGCCGGCGCCGCCGACGTTCTCCACCAGGATCTGCTGGCCGAGGTCCCGGCTCATCGACTCCGCGACCAGGCGGGCGACGGTGTCGGTCGGGCCGCCGGCCGCGAACGGCACGACCATGCTGATCGGGCGGGTCGGGTAATCCTCCGCCGCGGCGCCGCCGGAAAAGCCGGCTGCGGCCATGAGCGCGGCGACCACCGCAACGATACGCGCGTTCTTCACGTGAAGCTCCCCAATGCCAATTGGGGCGGCGGAGCCTTCCCCGTCGCCTCTTCGCGGGCGACGCTTCTTGGGGGCGCCCAACCCGTTATGCGGACCGGCCAAACCTCCGTCCCGCGGCGGGATCATTAGCCAATGACGGCGCCGGCGCAACCTCGATCACGGAGAGTTCGCGCTGCGTGAAGGCGAACGCCGCCGCCAGCGCGAGCAGTCCGGCCCCGAAGCCGAGCCCGCCCGTCAGGCCGCCGAACCAGTCCGTGAACAGGCCGGTGACGATCGGGCCGACCGTCTGGCCGAGGCTGAACGAGACCGTCATGGCGGCGACGCCGGAGGCCCAGGTCGCCTGGGGCAGATTGCGTCTCACGAACATCGTGGTGGCGGCCGTGACGGCGAACATGCCGAGGCCGAAGATCACGCCCGACAGGAGGTCGGCCGCGAAGCCCTCGAGGAACAGCGGCGCGACCGCGCCAAGCCCCGTCACGACCGTGGCGAGGCCCATGCCCCAGCCGCCCTTCAGCCGCCCGAGCGGCCGCGCCCAGAGCCAGGGCGACACGAGTCCCGCAAGACCCACCACGCACCAGAACTCCGCCTCCTCGACGGTGGCGGCGCCGCCTTCGCGCAGGAAGGCGATCATGAAGGTCATGTAGGTGATGTAGCCCGCCCCGAAGACGCCGTAGGCGGCGAGAATCCACGCCATTGGCCGAAGCGGTGCCGGCCGGCCGGCCGCGCGGGAATCGTCGCCCTCGGCCCTGCGCACCGAAGGCGCCGCGAGCGGGATCAGCAGCAGCCCTTCCAGCATGCGTTCCGCGCCGAAGGGGGTGAGCGTCTCGCACAGGCTGCCGTCGCCTTCGCCCGCCCGGCCATGCG
>NZ_JBJKEX010000141.1:0-7369 GCF_045505405.1 Hansschlegelia beijingensis
GGCGGTTCCGAGCGCGAGGCTCACTCCCGGCAGCGTCGCCACGCCCGCGAACACCGCCGCGCCGTTGATCAGCGCCCAGGCGGCGAGGCCCAGCAGCGTGAGCCCGCGATGGTCGCGCGCCCAGTCCGCGATCCTGAAGATCGCCGACGCCCCGTACCAGCCAAGCAGCACGTAGAACAGGCGCGCGCAGAACTCGTCCGGAACCATCCAGCCGGTATGGATCTGGAGCGACTCCAGCAGCGCCGCGAAGCCGAGCACCAGCCACCAAGGCGCGCGTCGCACCAGCTTCGCGAACACGAAGAAGATCGGCAGCAGGTAGATGAACCAGAGCATGCCGAACGGGTCGATCAGCGACACCAGGAACTGGTGCAGGACGGCGCCCGCGCCTTCGTCCAGCGCGATCCCCGGCCATTTGAACGCGCCCTGGATCACCAGCCAGAGGAGGTAGAAGTAGGCGAAGTGGACCACCTTGCGGTCGAGATACAGCCGCCAGTCGCGGTCGATCACCAGCGCGAGGAACAGGCCCGAGATCATGAAGAAGTCGGGCATCCGAAACGGCCGCGCGAACGCGACCGCGTAGTGCATGAAGCCTTCCGCGCCCGCCGCCTTCTCGACGCCCAGGGTTGAGTGCATCATCACCACCATGACGATGCAGATGCCCTTCGCGACGTCGACCCAGTCGACGCGCGTCTTGGTCGCGGAGGGTGCGCGCAGGCTGGCGGTCATCTTCGCCGACTTTCCCGAGAGTTTCCTGGATACAGGATACGCTCAGAACCATACACGAAGGTGAAGGCCGACCGCCACGAGGCGAGCGTCGCCCTAAGACGTTCTTAATCTTCAGACGACGGTGAAATCGGCCGCCGTCAGCGCTGCGTGGTTGTCGAGGATGGCGAAGCGGACGGCCGCGTAGGTCCCGCCGGTGCCGTCGCGGTCGAAGAACAGCGACCCGGACGCCTGATCGTAGATGATGCGGTCGTCGGCGTCGTGCGCCGCGGTTCCGGCGTAGAACGCGCCGGCCTTGAGCGCGCCTGCCGCAAGCCCCTTGAAGACGCCGTTCTCCAGCCGGATGGAGTCATCGGCCGCGATGAAATCGGTGATGTGGTCGACATTCGAGGCGCCGAGCGCGGTCGCGAACGAGAAGGTGTCCTGCCCGCCGCCCCCCGAGAGTGTGTCCGCGCCTTTCCAGCCGTCGAGAACGTTCGCGGCGGAATTGCCGATCAGGCCGTTCGCAAGGTTGTTGCCGGTCCCGTCCACGGCGCCGTTCGAGGTCAGGACGAGCTGCTCGACATACTGGCCGGCGAGCGAGAACGAGACGGACGAATAGACCTGATCGAACCCCTGGCCGGTCGCCTCGATCACCCGGTCGCCGAGCGAGTCGACGGCATAGACGTCGTCGCCGGCGCCGCCCTCCATGGTGTCGGCGCCCCTTCCGCCGTCGAGATTGTTGTCGCCCGAGTTGCCGACGAGCACGTTGGCGAGGCCGTTGCCGATCGCGAAGCCGTCACCCTCGCCGGTCAGCGTCAGGTTCTCGATGTACTGCCCGGCAAGCGAGTAGGAGACGGTGCTGAACACCTGATCGAAGCCGTCGCCATTCGACTCGAGCGCCCGGTCTTCGAGGTTCTGGACGTAATAGGTGTCGTCGCCGGCGCCGCCTCGTAGGATGTTCACGCCCGCGTTGCCCGTCAGCACGTTGTGGAGCGTGTTGCCGGTGGCGTCGATGCTGGCCGATCCGGTGAGCGTCAAGGCTTCGACATACTGACCCTTGAGCGAGTAGGTCACCGACGAGAACACCGTGTCGTAGCCGGCGACATTGGCCTCGATCACGCGGTCGCCGGCGTTCTGGACATAGTAGGTGTCGCCGCCGGCCCCGCCCTGCATGGTGTCGGCGCCCGTGCCGCCGTCGATGACGTTGGCGCCGCTGTTGCCGATGATCCGGTTGTCCTGGCTGTTGCCGGTCGCGTTGATGTCCGCGGTCCCGGTCAGCGTCAGCCGCTCGACGTACTGCCCGGTCAGCGCGAAGCTGACGCTGCTGTAGACGAGGTCGGTTCCGGCGCCCTTGGCCTCGATGACCCTGTCGCCGGAATGATCGACGTAATAGACGTCGTTGCCGACGCCGCCCTCCATTCGATCCGCGCCGCCGCCGCCGTCGAGCGTGTCAGATCCGCCGAGGCCGAGCAGCGTATTGGACCCGGCGTTGCCGGTGATGCGGTTGTTGAGCTCGTTCCCGGTTCCCCTGAGGTTCGCCGCCCCCGTGAGCGTCAGGTTCTCGAGGAAGTCGCCCAGGGTCCAGTCGACCGAGGACTGCACGAGGTCGACGCCGGTTTCGGCCGTCTCGCTGAGGATCTGGTCGTTCAGGCTGTCGACCACATAGGTGTCGTTTCCGCGGTCGCCATACATGCGGTCGTCGCCGGCGCCGCCGTCGAGCGAGTCGTCCCCGGTTCCGCCGTAGAGATAGTCCGCGCCCCCGGCCGCGAAGATGCTGTCATTGTCCGCGCCGCCGCTGAGATTCCAGTCGGCGACCTCGGAGCCGCGGATCACGTCGTCGCCGTCGTCGCCCGAGGCGTTGTCGCTGTCGCCCGAGACGATGATGAGGTCGTCGTCCGCGCCGCCGGACAGATAGTCGACGCCGCCGCCGCCGATCAGCGTGTCGTTCCCGCCGTCGCCGCTGACGCCGTCGCCGTCACCGCCGCCACCGTCCAGCCTGTCGTCGCCCTCGCCGCCGTTCAGCGTGTCGACGAGCGCGCCGCCGGTCACCACGTCGCCGCCTGCGCCGCCGTCGAAGTCGATGCGCTCGATCCCGACGATGCGCGTGCCGTCCGCCAGAACCTGCATGGCGTTGGGGCTGGCGATCGAGAACGTCAGGCCGATGTCGCTGTCGCGGGCGAAATAGAGGATGTCCGTGCCGGCGCCGCCGTCGATCGTGTCCGCGCCGTCGCCGGCCCGGACCGTGATGCGGTCGTCGCCGCCGCCGCCTGAGACGCTGTCGCCTCCGGTCCCGCCCTCGATGTAGTCGAGCCCGCCGCTGCCGACGATCGTGTCGTTGTCCTCGTCGCCATAGGCGTAGTCGCCGTCGGCGCTCATCTGGATACGGTCGTTTCCGGTCCCGCCATAGAGATAGTCGTAGCCGGAGGTGCCGATCAGGCTGTCGGCCCCGGCGTCGCCGTAGACGTTGTCGTAGTCCCCGCCCGAGCCGCCGCCGCTCAGCGTGTCGGCGCCTTCGCCGCCATGCAGCCGATCGGTCAGATTGCCGCCGATGATGCTGTCATTGCCCGCGCCGCCGGTGAAGTCGATCCGCTCGAAACGGATCAGGCGGGTGCCGTCCGCGAGCGTCTGCAGCGTCGTCGGACTGGCGAGGCTGATGCTCAGGCCGACCAGAGAGGCGGTGCGGTCGAAGGAGAGGTGGTCGATGCCGGCGCCGCCGTCGATGCTGTCATAGCCGTCGTCGAACCGGACGTAGACGTAGTCGTCGTTGGCGCCGGCGTCGATCGTGTCGTTGCCGGCGTCGCCATAGATCTGGTCCTGGCCGCCGCCGGCCGCGATCACGTCGTTGCCGGTCCCGCCATAGATGTAGTCGTCGCCCGAGCCGCCATAGAGCGTGTCCCGGTCGGCGCCGCCGTCGAGCGTGCCATAGACCGCAGATCCGAGCCGCAGGACGTCGTCGCCGTCATTGCCGCGCAGCGCGTCGTTGCTGCCCGCGCCGCCGGACAGGCTGTCGTTCCCGGCCCCGCCCGAGAGATTGTCCGAATAGGCGCCGCCCACCACGGTGTCGTCGCCGCCGCCGCCGGTGAAGCTCAGGGCTTCGATCCGCACGATGGTCGTGCCGTCCGGCAGGCGCTGGAGGACCTGAGGGTCGCTAATGTTGAGCGTGACGTCGGCGGTCGCGCCGCCGGCGTCGAGATAGAGCCGATCGACGCCGGCCCCGCCGTCGATCACGTCGGCGCCGGTCTCGTAGCTGTAGACCGAGAAGTCGTCGCCGCCGTCGCCGCCGAGCATGGTGTCGGCGCCCGCGCCGCCATAAAGATCGTCGTCGCCCTGGCCGCCGATCAGCGAGTCGTCGTCATTGCCTCCGGAGAGGATGTCGTCGCCGCCGAGCCCGCTGAGCGTGTCGTTTCCGCCCAATCCGTAAAGGCTGTCATAGTCGTCGCTGGCGGTCGGGCTGTCGTTCCCTGTCGTCCCAGGGAAATAGACCATGACTGAGCTCCGCCTGCGCAGGTCATGATCACCCGATCATCTTTGACCCTGCGCAGCGGTACTATGGAGGGGACGTCTCGCCTCCGGCATCCGTATGACAACGTAGGGTGGAGGGAGCCGCTCAGTGCGCCTGCGCCTCGTGGCGCACGGCGCCGGAGAGCGCGCGCCACATCAGCGGCGCGCCCGCGAGCGACAGCGCGCCGACCAGGCCGATCAGCGTCGACGTCGAGAGCCCGGCCGCCTGAAGCCCGATGAGGATCAGAGAGCCGCCGACGATGAAGGCGGCGTTCAGCACGTTGTTGGCGGCGATCACGCGGGCGCGGTGGTCCTCTCCGGCCTCGGCCTGAAGAAACGCGAAGACCGGCACCACAAACAGGCCGCCGCCGGCCGCGATGCCGAGCAGGTCGACCGCGATCCGCAGGTCCGTCGCGGAGCGGAGGAACTCGCTCCACCCGACCGACGTCGCCGGCGGCGTCATGCCGGCTGTCGCGAAGGCGAGGTCGAGCGCGAAGACGCCGACGAGCGCGCCGCCGACCGGCGTCAGCCCCAGCCGGATGCGCCGCCGGCTGAGCCGGGCCGCCGCCAGCGATCCGATCGCGATGCCGACCGTGAACACCACGAGGAACAGCGTGACCAGGCTCTCCCTACCGCCGAGCGGGTCCTTCACCAGCGGCGGCAGCAGCGACAGCACCACGGCGCCGACGAGCCAGAAGCAGCTGACCGCGATCGCGCCCGTCCAGAGGCGCGGCTGGCGCTTCAGGTCCCGGAGCAGCGCGGCGGTGCTGCGGGCGATGTTCAGGTCGATCCGCAGGCCCGGCGCGCGCTCGCCGCTTGGCGGGATCTTGGTCGAGAACGCATAGGCCAGCAGCGAAACCGCGAGCGTCACGGCCGCGATCGCCCAGGGGCTCGCCTCGGCCACCATGATCCCCCCGCCGACCGTACCGGCGAGAATCGCCAGGAAGGTCGCGCTCTCGATCAGCGCGTTGCCGGCGACCAGTTCGTCGCGCGCGAGATGATCGGGCAGGATGCCGTACTTCACGGGGCCGAAAAGCGCCGAGAGACAGCCGGTGAGGAACAGGGCCAGGAACAGCAGCGGCGCCGAGGCGATCAGGAAGCCGATCGCCGCGATCAGCGCGACGCCGATCTCGCCGGCCTTGGTCGCGCGCGCGACTCGCGCCTTGTCGTAACGGTCCGCCAGCTCCCCGCCGAGCGCGGAGAGCACGAAGAACGGCAGGATGAACAGCGCGCCCGCGAGCGTCACCAGCATCGGGCCGCTGGACCCCCCGAGCTGGAACAGGATCAGGATCGCCAGCGCGTTCTTGATGAAATTGTCGTTGAAGGCCGCGAACAGCTGGCAGGCGAACAGGGGCGCGAAGCGGCGCGAGCGAAGCAGGGTGAGCAACATTGAGGGTTCCGGCCCGGAGCGCAGGCCGCATGGTCTCCGGCGCGCGGGCGCGCAGGTCAAGCGCCGCTTGCCTTCGGAACGCCTGCGGCTAGTCTCCTGCCGGGCGATGGAGGCAGGCGGATGGCCACGCGAGGTTTCGGGGGACGGCGCACGCCGGCGGACGTCGCCTCACGGATTCCGCCCGGTCAGGCGCTGACGACCGAGTTTCCGGTGCTGTCGGCCGGGCCGACGCCGCGCGTCAAGCTGGCCGAGTGGTCCTTCACCCTCAAGGTCGGCCCGCGCCCGCTGGTGAAGTGGGACTGGGACGCCTTCAACGCGCTGCCGCGCACGCGCATCACCCGCGACATCCACTGCGTGACGACCTGGTCCAAGCTCGACACGGATTGGGAGGGCGTCACGATCGACGACCTGCTCGCCGCCGCCGGCTTCGCCGCGCCGCCGACGCCTTTCGTGCTGGCGCATGGCTTCGACGGCTACTCGACCAACGTGCCTTCGGCCGATCTCGTCGGCGGCAAGGCCATGGTGGCGCTGAGCTATGACGGGGCTCCGCTCGCGCCGGACCATGGCGGCCCGGCGCGCCTGCTGGTGCCGCATCTGTACTTCTGGAAATCGGCCAAGTGGCTGAGCGGGCTGCAGTTCACCGAGACCGACACCGCCGGGTTCTGGGAGCTGCGCGGCTACCACATGTATGGCGACCCCTGGCGCGAGCAGCGCTATCACGACGATCTGTGACCACCCCGCTCGGCTGGCAGACCGCGCGCATCGCGGAGATCGTCCCGCGCGGCGCCCGCGTGAAGAGCTTCTTCCTCGCGCCGGAACGCCCGTTCGCCTTCAAGGCTGGCCAGCATGTCGACCTGCGGCTCACGGCCGAGGACGGCTACCAGGCTCGCCGCAGCTATTCGATCGCCTCCTCGCCCGACCGGCCGGAGCGGCTCGAGCTTGCGGTCGAGAAGCTCGAGGACGGCGAGGTGTCGGCCTTCTTCCATGAGGTCGCGCAGGTCGGCGACGAGATCGAGCTGCGCGGCCCGATCGGCGGCCATTTCGTCTGGGACGTGGCGGACGGTGGGCCGCTGCTGCTGGTCGGGGCGGGATCCGGCGTCGCGCCCCTGATGGCGATGGTCCGCCACAGGGCCGACCGGGGCGCAACGCCGCCCGCGCTGCTGCTGCTCGCGAGCCGCAGCTGGGACGAGGCCCTGTTCCGAGACGAACTGATCGGCCTGGAGTCGCGCGAAGACGGCTTCCGGCTCATGATCGCCACCAGCCGCGACGCTCCGCGCCGGCCGGGCGACCATGGCAGACGCTTCGACCGGCCGATGGCGGCCGAGGCGCTCGCCGGACTTCCCTCAGCGCCCCGGCATGTCTTCATCTGCGGCTCGAACGCTTTCGTGGAGGCCGCCGCCGGCGCGCTCGTCGACGAGGGCGTGGCGCCGGGGGAGATCCGCACCGAGCGCTATGGCGGCTGAGACCGTGGCTCGATTTGGCGGCAAGGACCGGAGCGTGCGCGGCGAGCAGGCGCGCTATCGTGATCCCCGAAGCTTTTGGAGCAGGAGGCGACCATGGTCCTGACGACGGCTCGCGCCCTGACCGAGGACGACCCGCGCTGGCGCGCCGTGGCCGCGCGCGACCGGCGCCAGGACGGCGCGTTCGTCTATGCGGTGCGCACCACGGGGGTCTACTGCCGGCCGTCCTGTCCGGCCCGGCGCGTCAAGCCCGAGAATGTCTCGTTCTTCGCCGGCCCGGCGAGGGCCGCCTGCGCCGGGCCGGCGAAGAACG
>NZ_JBJKEX010000142.1:0-7190 GCF_045505405.1 Hansschlegelia beijingensis
CCCGTCCGGCGCAACGCGCCCGCCCTGCGTCAGGCGGGCGCCGCGTCTGCGCCCCTCCCCTGTCTGAGGGCCGTTCCGGGTGCTATGTCCCCGGCATCGGACGAGGCCGCCCGGCGGATGACGGGCGGCGATGCGCCCCGACCAGGAGGCCGCGACTATGCATGAGACGATCGGCAAGCGCCGCGCGATCGGAGAGGCGCCGCGCCCCGCGGACGGCACGCTCGACCTGCCGACCCGGCTGCGCCGCAACCGCCGCGCCGACTGGTCGCGCCGGCTGACCCGCGAGAACACGCTGACGGTCGACGACCTGATCTGGCCGATCTTCCTGATCGAGGGCGAGAAGCGCCGCGAGCCGGTGGCGGCGATGCCCGGCGTCGACCGCCTCACCGTCGACGAGGCGGTGCGCAGCGTCGAGGAGGCCGCGCGGCTCGGCATCCCGGCGGTCGCGCTGTTTCCCTACACGGACCCCGCGCGCCGCGACCCCGAGGGCTCCGAGGCGGAAAATCCCGACAATCTGGTGTGCCGGGCGCTGCGCGCCCTGAAGGCGGCCGTGCCGAACATCGGGCTCATCACCGACGTCGCGCTCGACCCCTACACGAGCCACGGCCATGACGGGCTGATGGAGGGCGACCGCATCCTCAACGACGCCACGGTCGCTGCGCTCGCGCGGCAGTCGCTGGCGCAGGCGGCGGCCGGCGCGGACGTGATCGCGCCCTCGGACATGATGGACGGCCGGGTGGGCGCGATCCGCGGGGCGCTCGACGAATCCGGCTTCGCCGACGTGCAGATCATGTCCTACGCGGCCAAATACGCCTCGGCCTTCTACGGCCCGTTCCGCGACGCGATCGGCACCCGCAAGGCGCTCGTCGGCGACAAGAAGACCTACCAGATGGATCCGGCGAACGGGGACGAGGCGCTGCGCGAGGCGGAGCTAGACCTGCTCGAGGGCGCCGACATGCTGATGGTGAAGCCTGGCCTTCCCTATCTGGACATTGTCTGGCGCCTCAAGGACCGTTTCAGGATGCCGACCTACGCCTATCAGGTCTCAGGCGAATACGCGATGATCCGCGGCGCGGCGGAGCGCGGCTGGATCGACGGCGAGCTCGCGATGCTGGAAAGCCTGATGGCCTTCAAGCGCGCCGGGGCGGACGGCGTGCTGACCTATTTCGCCCCGGAAGTCGCGCGGCGGCTGAAGGCCGGCTAGGCCGGCCCGCCTCAGACGGCGCGTTTCAGATCCACCCTGGCCTCGAGCGCCGCGGCGCTCTCCTTGCGCTCGCTGTAGCGGTCGGTGAGCTGGTCCGTGAGGTCGCGGGTGAGCAGCGTGAACTTCACCAGCTCCTCCATCACGTCGACCACCCGGTCGTAATAGGCGGACGGCTTCATCCGGCCGTCCTCGCCGAACTCCTGGAACGCCTTTGCGACCGAGGACTGGTTGGGGATGGTCAGCATCCGCATCCAGCGGCCGAGCACGCGCATCTGGTTGACGGCGTTGAACGACTGCGAGCCGCCGGAGACCTGCATCACCGCGAGCGTGCGCCCCTGCGTCGGGCGCACCGAGCCGACCGCGAGCGGGATCCAGTCGATCTGGGACTTCATCACCCCCGTCATCGCGCCGTGGCGCTCGGGGCTCGTCCAGACCTGCGCCTCCGACCAGAGCGACAGCTCGCGCAGCTCGGCGACCTTCGGGTGGTCGGCCGGCGCGTCGTCCGGCAGCGGCAGGCCGGCGGGGTCGAACACCCGCGTCTCGCAGCCGAAGCGCTTCAGCAGGCGCTCGGCCTCGAGCGTCAGCAGCCGGCTGTAGGAGACCGGACGGAGCGACCCATAGAGCAGCAGCACCCGCGGCTTGTGGGTCGAGCGCGGCGCCGTCAGCGCCGCCGGGTCGATCGGCCGGAAGCAGGCCTCGTCGAGGTTCGGGAGGTCGGTCACGCGGATTGTCCCTTCACGATCTCGCCGTCCTCCTTGGTGAAGTCGCCGGGCAGCGGCGTCGGCAGAATGTCGAGCACGAGCTCCGACGGCCGGCAGAGCCGCACCCCGCGCGAGGTGAACACGAAGGGGCGGTTGATCAGGACGGGATGCTTGAGCATCGCGTCGAGGATCTGATCCTCGGTCGCGGACGGGTCGCCGAGGCCGAGCTCGACGAAGGGCGTCCCCTTTTCGCGCGCCGCCTGGCGGGGCGTGAGCCCGGCGTCGGAGATGGCCTTGGCGAGCTCCTCCCGCGAAGGCGGCGTCTTGAGATACTCGACCACCGTGGGTTCGACGCCGGCGGCGCGGATCATCGCCAGCGTGTTGCGCGAGGTCCCGCAGGCGGGGTTGTGCCAGATGGTGACGGCTTCGCTCATCGCGTCCTCCTCAGTTTCGGGCCGCGGGCGCGGGCGCCCGGACGCCGCCCGCCTCGTACCAGCCCTTCGAGCGGTTCACGACCGCGACGACCGACAGCATGACCGGAACCTCGATCAGCACGCCGACCACGGTGGCGAGCGCGGCGCCCGAGGTGAAGCCGAACAGGCTGATGGCGGCCGCGACCGCGAGCTCGAAGAAGTTCGAGGCGCCGATCAGCGCGGAGGGACCCGCGACGCAGTGCGCCTCGCCGCTCGCCCGGTTCAGCAGATAGGCCAGCCCGGCGTTGAAATAGACCTGGAGCAGGATCGGGACCGCGAGCAGCGCGATCACCAGCGGCTGGGCCACGATCTGCTCGCCCTGGAAGGCGAACAGCAGGACGAGGGTCGCGAGCAGCGCGACCAGCGAGACCGGCTGCAGCCGGGCGAGCAGGCGATCGAGCGCCGGCCGGCCGCCGGAGGCCAGCATCCGCCGCCGCAGCAGCTGCGCCGCCACGACCGGAACCACGATGTAGAGGCCGACCGACAGGACCAGCGTGCCCCATGGCACGGCGATCGCCGACAGGCCGAGCAGCAGGCCGACGATCGGCGCGAAGGCGACGATCATGATCGCGTCGTTGACCGCGACCTGGCTGAGCGTGAACAGCGGGTCGCCGCGCGTCAGGTTCGACCACACGAACACCATCGCCGTGCAGGGCGCGGCGGCGAGCAGGATCAGGCCGGCGACATAGCTGTCGATCTGGTCGGCGGGCAGCCACGGCCGGAACAGCCAGCCGATGAACAGCCAGCCGAGCAGCGCCATCGAGAACGGCTTCACCGCCCAGTTCACGAACAGCGTGACCGACACGCCGCGCCAGTGCGCCGCGGCCCCGCGCAGCGCGGCGAAGTCGACCTTCGCCAGCATGGGCACGATCATCAACCAGATCAGCAGCGCGACCGGAAGGTTGACGCGCGCGACCTCGGCCGCGCCGATCGCCCGGAACAGGCCGGGCGCGGCGTAGCCGAGCGCGACCCCGGCCACGATGCACAGCGCCACCCAGAGGCTCAGCCAGCGTTCGAACAGCGACATCGTCAGGCCCCCGGATCCGTCGCCGGCTCGCAGCCGCAGCGGCCCGCGAGCGCGTCGAGAACCGGAGCGCAGACCTCCGGCCGTCCCTTGCAGCAATCCTCGAGCAGGTAGCTCACCAGCCCCCGCATGCCGTCGAAATTGGCGCGGTAGAGGATCGAGCGCCCCTCCCGAACGCCGACGATCAGGCCGGCGCGGGCGAGGATCGCGAGATGCGTCGAGAGCGTGTTCTGCCGGCAGCCGAGCGCCTGCGCGATCGCGCCCGCCGCGACCGGCTCCGGGGCCACAGCCACGAGCCGCCGGAAGATCCTGAGCCTGGTCGCCTGCCCAAGCGCCGCCAGGGCGTCGAGCGCGACCGCTTCGCGCTGCGGGATTTCGGGATTGGTTGACGCCACGGGGTTCTCCGACGTCATGGACGTCTCTCGCCCGGAAGAATATCGATGTTTCGACGTTTGTCGATATGTTCTTGCGCGCTGAAGGCCTGATGGCGCCGGCGGGCGAAGGGCGCTCCACCCTCCCCCGCAGAGGGGAGGGTGGACGGCGCAGCCGGCCGGGTGGGGTGTTCTGAGGACAGAGCGGTACGCCCGAGAGCCCCACCCGACCCTTCGCTTGCGCGAAGGGCCACCCTCCCCACGCTGCGCGTGAGGAGGGATAAGAGGCGGCGCCCCCACCCGTCATGCCCGGCCGCAGGCCGGGTATCCACGACTTGGGCGTAAGGCGGCGCGTTTGAGAAGGAAGTCGTGGATGCCCGCGAAGGCGGGCATGACGGCTGAGGTTGGGTTCGCCCTATTAGGCTTTTATTCCTTGACATCCCGCCTCCCCTGTGCTCTCCTCCGCCTGTCCTCTCCCGGCAGGGAGGCGTGTCCGGACCGGCCGGCCATGCGGGGGAGGAGCGGCGCCTGCGCCTGCGAGCACCGGAGCTTGCGGTCCCGGGACGTCGGCTGCGGGCCTAGTGGGAAGCTTGCTTCCCACCGGGATCATAGGCCGCCCGCCCCGCACTAGGACGGGGCCGCGCCGTCGAGCGCCTTAAGGCGCGGGAGGGGTTTTGGGTTTCGGCGCTTCCTCGGGAGCGGCAAGGCCAAAAATCCGCAAAGGGACCGACCCCGCAAGGGAGAACGGGCCGCCCGCGACCGGAGCGCGGCTTCCGCCAGCTGATGACAAGCCGCCGCGCGTGGAGCGCCGGGCGACCGGCCAAAATACGCGTAAAACCACGGTGGCCCGGCGCTCCGCGCCTTCCGCTGTCGCTGTTTGAACCGGATGAAGGATTTGAGCCGTGCGACCCGGCGGATGACGCGCGTCTGCAAGGGAAAGCGCCCGACCCTCGACCGTCATGCCCGGCCGCAGGCCGGGTATCCACGACTTGGGCGTAAGGCGGCGCGGCTGGAAGGTAAGTCGTGGATGCCCGCGAAGGCGGGCATGACGGGAGGGGAAAGCCGGCGCTCGCGAAAGCCCCCCTCGCCTTCCCGGCAGACCGGCTCCGCGCCTGCGCCTCTTGCGGCGCAGCAAGGCACGCGGCACAAGGAGGCCGTCATGCTCCACGTCAACGACCTCACCTGCCGCGTCGCGGGACGCGTGCTGCTCGATCATGCGACCGCCGCGTTGCCGGACGGAGCGCGCGTCGGCGTGGTCGGCCGCAACGGCACCGGCAAGACCACGCTGTTCAAGCTGATCGCCGGCGACCTCCATCCGGACGACGGCTCCGTCTCGATCCCCAAGGGCACGCGCATCGGCCGCGTCGCGCAGGAGGCCCCTTCCGGGCCCGAGGCGCTGATCGACGTGGTGCTCGCGGCCGACCTCGAGCGGGCCGCACTCCTCAAGGAGCAGGAGACCGCGACCGATCCCGACCGGATCTCCGACATCATCACCCGGCTGATCGACATCGACGCCTACGAGGCGCCCTCGCGGGCCGCCAAGATCCTGTCGGGCCTCGGCTTCGACGAGGCGGCGCAGCAGCGCCCCTGCTCCGACTTCTCCGGCGGCTGGCGGATGCGCGTCGCGCTCGCGGCCGTGCTGTTCTCCGAGCCCGACCTGCTGCTGCTCGACGAGCCGACGAACCATCTCGACCTCGAAGGCACGCTCTGGCTGCAGGACTATCTGGCGAAATATCCGCGCACCGTGCTGGTCATCAGCCATGACCGCGACCTGCTGAACGCCTCGGTCGACCACATCCTGCACTTCGACAACGGCAAGCTGACCGTGTGGAAGGGCAATTACGACGCGTTCGACCGCATGCGGCGCGAGAAGCTCGCGCTCGACCAGAAGGCCGCCAAGGCGCAGGCCGAGGAGCGCGCCCGGCTCGAGGCGTTCATCGCCCGCTTCAAGGCGAAGGCCTCCAAGGCCACCCAGGCGCAGTCGCGCGTCAAGCGTCTGGCCAAGATGCAACCGATCGCGGCGGTCATCGAGCGCAGCGTCGTGCCGTTCCGGATCCCCGAGCCCGACCGGGAGCTCGCGCCGCCCTTGATCGCGCTCGACGGCGTGTCGGTCGGCTATGGCGACCGCACCATCCTGCACAAGCTGTCGCTGCGCATCGACCCCGACGACCGCATCGCCCTGCTCGGCTCGAACGGCAACGGCAAGTCGACCTTCGCAAAACTGCTCGCCGGACGCCTGCAGCCGAGCTCCGGCCGGGTCAACAAGTCGGAGAAGATCCTCGTCGGCTTCTTCGCCCAGCACCAGGTCGAGGACCTCAACATCGAGGGCACGCCCTACGACCACATCCGCGCCCGGATGCCGACCGCCAACGAGGCGCAGGTGCGGGCCAAGGTCGCGCAGATCGGTTTTACGGGCGACCGCGCCAACACGGTGGTGGGCAAGATGTCGGGCGGCGAGAAGGCCCGCCTCGCCTTCGGCCTGGCGGTGTTCGAGGGCCCGCATCTGCTGATCCTCGACGAGCCGACCAACCATCTCGACATCGACAGCCGCGAGAGCCTCGCGCAGGCGCTCAACGAGTTTCCGGGCGCGGTCATCCTCGTCAGCCATGACCGCCATCTGCTCGACGCCACCGCGGACCGGCTGTGGCTGGTGGCCGATGGCGACGTGCAGGCCTTCGAGGGCGACCTCGACGACTACCGCCGCTTCATCCTCTCGGCCGAAGGCTCCGGCCGCGCCTCGAAGAAGCCCGGCGGCGGCACCGGCAAGTCCGCCGAGGCCGCCGCGAAGCGGCCCGACGCCGGCACGCTGAAGAAGAAGATCGCCGCGCTCGAGGAGCTGATGGGCCAGTGCGCCCAGGAGCTGGAGCGCATCGACGGCGAGCTCGCCGCCGGCGGCGGCTTCCCGTCGAAGCCGCAGAAGGCGGCCGAGCTCGGCCGCAGGCGCGACGAGGTCGCCCGCGCTCTCTCCGAAGCCGAAGAGACATGGCTCGCGGCGAGCGCGGACTATGAGGAGGCGGCCGCCGCGTGACGCGGCCGCTTCTCCCGAAGCACCTTTCGGTCCCGCGGCCGCGGGCGGCCGGCCTTGTGATCGCCGCCGCCTCGCTCGCCACCGCCGCCCTCGCCTTCCATGACGGCGGCCTGCTGCCCCGCGCCTGGGCGCTCGCCGCCGGCATCGTGTTCGGCGTCGCCCTGCAGCGCGGAGAGCTGTCGCTGGTGCGCGCCTGGCGCGACCTGCTGATCCTCGGCGACGCCGGCCAGCTGCTCGGCTTCCTGAGCGCGCTTGCGGTCGCGGCGGCGCTGACGCTCGGCGGCCTCGCGCTCCTGGGCCACGCGGGGCCGCCGGAGGCCGCGCGGATCGGGCCGGTGAGCTGGCTGCTGCCGGTCGCGGGCCTCGTGTTCGGGGTCGGCGCCGTGGTC